>CASFOM010000261.1 GCA_949296295.1 uncultured Alistipes sp.
CCGGATAACGCCGAATAGGAGAGGTGAAATGCGTGTAATAATCAAATGCCAAACCGTAATGGCCGATATTATCCGTACTGTATACTGCCTTTGCCATAGAACGCAAGGCCAAAACAGAAAACAAATTCTCCTCTTTCCGCCCCTTGATCTTCGCCAACAACCGGTTCAATTCCCGAGCTATTGCCCGATCGCTCTTCGCTCGCATCGTATAACCAAACTTAGCTATAAACGTACAAAAATCTTTAAATTTCTGTTCATTAGGCTTATCATGAACACGATAGACAAAAGTCCGCGCCTTCCCTCTGCCGCCTCGCTTGCGACCTACAAATTCCGCTACCTTACGATTGGCCAGCAACATAAACTCCTCGATCAAATGATTCGAATCCTTGATCTCCTTGAAATAAACACCCAATGGCTTCCCTGTCGAATCAAGACGGAATTTCACTTCATCACGCTCAAAAGCTATCGAACCGTTCTTGTAACGCGCCGCCCGCAAAACGGTAGCCAACCGATGCAAGGTGACAATCTCTCGATGCAGGTCCCCAATACCTGTCTCGATAATCTGTTGAGCCTCCTCGTACGTAAAACGCCTGTCTGAATGGATAATGGTGCGACCAAACCATTCGGACAACACTTCTCCATCTTCATTCAACTCAAAAACAGCCGAAAAACAAAGTTTTTCTTCATTCGGACGCAAAGAACAAAGTTCATTCGACAATCGCTCAGGCAACATAGGAACCACCCTGTCCACCAAATAAACAGAGGTTGCCCGCTCCTTCGCTTCCTGCTCCAAAACAGTATTTTCCCGTACATAATAGGTCACATCCGCAATGTGCACGCCTACTTCCCATACGCCTTCCCGTACATTCCGTACCGACAAAGCATCATCAAAGTCCTTCGCATCCGCAGGATCTATCGTAAAAGTAGGTACCCCCGTAAAATCACGACGCCTATTCCGTTCTGACGCAGAAATGACATCCGGAATGCTGTTTGCCGCGGATTCCACTTCCGGAGAAAAATGGCTCGGCAATCCATACTCCGCCAAGATAGCATGCATCTCGGTATTATTCTCTCCTGCCGGACCAAAAACGCTGAGAATACGTCCTTTCGGATTCTTCTGATGTGCCGGCCAATCCGTCAATTCCACCAGAACCTTGTCTCCCGTATGTGCCTGAAGGGAATCTTTGGACTCTACAAAAAAATCAGCCGAGAGATGTCGGTTATCTACCGACACCGTCGTAAAACCTCCCGAAACCTTCGCGGTTCCAACAAATCGTGTCGTCTTCCTTTCTATTATCTTCTCAATTACACATTCAAGACGACCCCTGCGACGTTTCGGCAAAACGATAATACCTACCTTATCCCCCAGCAACGCATTCATCCGATTCTCCGGAGTGACCACCAAATCCTCGTCATATCCTTCCGCCTTCACATACCCCATAGCTTGTCCCAACGTAACCAAAACACCTTCTTTCAACGCTTCGTCCATCGCCCCCAAACGATAGCGGGAAGAACCTGACGATATCAAGAAGCCTTCAGAAACAAGCTGCTCCAAAGTATTTTCCAACATCTGTTGATCCTCTGAACTCATACGACGAAACATACCTGCTATCTGACGAACCGTAAAGGTCCGAAAAGGGGATTCCAGAAACAAAGCCTTGATTTGTGATTCAGGCGCTGTCTTGGACAGTATCTCTTTTTTTTGTTTCTTTGACATAATAATCGAATTTAAAAATAAAATAAGAACTTTATTTTACAGGTTATCTGCTAAAACCATTCCTTTATCCTTCTAAGGAATTATAAAATTACAACAAATTACTGATATGGAAAAACGATTGTCCGAAATAATAGCTCTCTCTTTAAATATTCGGCAAGAACAAACCGAAAAAGTCATAAACCTCTTGTTTAATCAAGGAGCTTCCATCCCTTTCATCAGCAGATACCGGAAAGAAATGACCGGTGGTCTGAATGAAATAGTTATCGAAAACATCAAAAACGAATTCATCAAGCTCTCCGAATTGGAAAAAAGGAAAGAAACCATCCGAAATACCATCTCCGAACAAGGAAAATTAACGGATGAACTCGCCCAAAAAATCAATCTGTGCTATGATGCTGCTCTGTTGGAAGACCTTTATCTCCCATACAAACCCAAACAACGTACCCGAGCCACCATCGCCCGGGAAAAAGGATTGGAACCTCTCGCCGGGACAATCATGAAACAACAAAGAAACGATATAGACAAATTCGCAAATAATTTTATCGGAGAAAACGTCCCTTCAAAAACAGAGGCTCTGAAAGGAGCTTGTGATATTATGGCCGAATGGATATCCGAACATACCAAAATACGGGCTGCCATACGGAAACAATATGAAAAAAATGCAGTAATAAGCTCCAAAATCATTAAAGGAAAAGAGATTGAAGGGAATAACTATACAGACTACTTCGATTTCAAAGAACCTGTAAAACAGGCTCCTTCTCATCGAATACTCGCCATGCTTCGCGGTAAAAAAGAGGGTATTTTACGCATATCCATCAATCTGCCTTCGGATGAAGCTGCAAATAAAATATTGTCCGATTACCTCATAAAAAAAGGAGAGAACGCCTGTCGACCTTATATCGAAGAAGCTATGGCTGACAGCTACAAACGACTGATAAAACCCTCTTTGGAAAATGAATTTTTCTCCCGGGCAAAAGAAAAAGCAGACAAAGAAGCCATTGCCGTATTCGCTCAAAATCTACGACAACTGCTTTTGGCTCCTCCTTTAGGACAAAAGACAATCATGGCCATAGACCCCGGGTTTAGAACCGGTTGTAAAATAGTCTGTTTAGACAACAGAGGAAATTTGGTTTACAACGAAACCATCTATCCCCATCCGCCACAGAAACAAGAAGCTATGGCCATAAAAAAAATCGTTTCATTGGTCGATGCTTACAAAATTGAAGCTATTGCCATTGGAAACGGAACCGCGGGAAAAGAGACTGAAAACCTCATCCGAAGAATCCATTTTAACCGAGACATTCATGTCTTTGTTATCTCGGAAGATGGCGCTTCCGTTTATTCCGCTTCTCCTGTCGCCAGAGAAGAATTCCCCAAATATGATGTAACGGTAAGAGGTGCCGTATCTATTGGACGACGATTGATGGACCCTTTGGCGGAATTAGTAAAAATAGAACCTAAATCCATCGGGGTCGGACAATATCAACATGATGTGGAACAAGGTTTATTGAAGGAGGCTTTAGACAGAACCGTCGAAAGTTGTGTAAACTTAGTAGGAGTAAATCTCAACACCGCTTCAAAACATCTGCTGACTTATGTGTCCGGTATCGGACCTGTCATGGCCGCCAGGATTGTCGAATACAGAAATGAACATGGAAGTTTTACTTCTCGCGAACAGTTATTAAACATTCCCAGATTAGGGAAAAAGGTTTTTGAACAATGTGCCGGATTCCTGCGTATCCCAAATGGAATAAATCCTTTGGATAACAGTGCGGTACACCCCGAATCATACGGCATTGTAGAACAGATGGCCAAGAATTTGAACAAAAACATCACCGAATTAATCGGTAACGATGCCCTAATAGATTCAATAGACCTGAACCGTTATGTAAATGAAAAGACCGGGATACCCACGCTAACCGACATCATTACTGAATTAAAAAAACCGGGACGAGACCCGAGACAACAAATCAAAGTATTCGAATTCAGCGATAAAATCAACTCAATAGATGATTTGGAAGAGGGAATGGTCCTGCCTGGAATCATCAGCAATATCACCAATTTCGGAGCTTTCGTTGATATTGGCCTCAAACAAAAAGGATTAATACACATTTCCGAAATAGCCGCTCAATATGTAGCAGACATACACAGTTTCGTAAAATTATACCAACACGTAACCGTAAAAGTCATTCACATTGATAAAATACGAAACCGAATTGCCTTGTCCATGAAAGAGGGATAAAAACGAAGATTGGCATTTGTTTTGAAAAACTGTTTTTGATGTCTTACAACTAAATTTTCTTTTGTACTCCGTTAAGAAAGAAAATGCAAAAAGATGTTTGATAAGAAACAAAAAACAGTACTTCATCCATGCAAACTGAATCGGTATTTATTCTTCCCAAAAATGGCAGAGGAAGCAAACCTATCTCCTATTTAGGAGAATCAATCGATCAGATGATCTTCGATTTTATGCGGCAATATTCCGTTCCCGGATTAGCTTTAACAATTGTTCAAATCCCTTATATCTCCAGATGTATCGGATATGGTTTATCCGATATTGCCGAGAGAAGATTGGCTTCTACTCATACAATATGGTGTATCGGACCCATCGCTCAGGGATATGTGGCCGTAGCTGCCATGCAACTTCTTGAAGCAGGAAAATTGGATTTGGACTCTGATATACACGATTATTTACCTCATCTGCCCAACACATGGAACGGAATTAAGGTATTGAACCTTTTGCAGCATAGCAGCGGAATTCCTGACTATCGAGAAAATCCATGCTTCAAACCCGAGGAGAAACAAACGGCTCTTGAACTCATTGAAATAGTTGCCGGAGAGCCTTTATGGTTTCTGCCGGGGACAGACGTACAATTAAGCGCAACAAATATGCTGTTGCTGACCGAAATCATTTCTTTCTGTGCGGAAATGCCCTATTGGGAATTTATCAAACGAAAACAAATAGATTTCTTAAAACTACGACGAACTCTTTTCGCCCATCAATTGACCTCTTTAAAACAGGAACCGCTTGCAGAACAAGGAAACAAACATGAAAAATTCAAAAATAACAGATACTACATCCATCCCGCAGAACGAGCTACCGGATATAGGGCCGGAGAAAATGATGAAACGATAACCGTAACGGTCCCTATTTCCGCCGGACTACAAGGATTCTCCGACATCTGGGCGTCTGCAGAAGATTTAGGATACTGGGGAATAGCTCTCAACGGTTCCTTATTAATAAAAAAATGGGAAAACAGAGACTTAATACTCCACCCTACCCAACTAAAAAACGGAAAAACAGTCCCTGCCATGGCCGGATGGCAATTCCCACAACACCGCGGATTAATGTATCTGAAAGGTTCTCAAGCCGGATTTTCTACTTTCTTAAGTCGTTTCACCGATCCCTCGGAACAAGTATGTATTAATCTTTTGGCCAATAAGGAAAATATTGACCTGACAAATTTAGGAAGACGTATCGCTTCTGCCTATGGACAAAGAATGGGATCCGGAATCAACGATACCGAATTATATGCTTATGAAAGTTTATTTGATGTTTCTGAAACAGTTAATCGCATAAAAAAAGAGTTAAACGACAGAAACATACAGATATGGGATGAATTCAATCATGATGAAGAAGCATTAAAAACAGAATTGGATTTGCGTCCTACAAGAGTAATTTTATTCGGCTTAGCTGAAATGAACACTCAATTACTGCAACCCAATCAAAGTTTTGCCATTGAACTCCCTTTGCGAATTTCTGTTTGGAAAGATGCTTTGGGACGGGTGTGGATTGCATTTCCTCAAATGGAAAAATTGGCAAAAAAATATGAAATGGAAGACAATCCCGAATTGATAAAAATCCAAAAATTGTTGGAACAGGTAATCCGAAGAGTGGCTGAAATATACAAATAATCCGAACCTTCACTCCAAATCAACTATTTATCAACAACTTACAATACTTATATACTAAAAGGGATGTATCAAGATGAAACATTGATACATCCCCTTACTCGCTTATATAGTACTATCGACTCTATTACAACCGTTTCCGTAAGGATTCTCCTTCCGCTTCATAACCCGGTTTGTTCAATAAAGCAAACATATTTTTCTTGTAAGCTTCTACACCCGGCTGGTTGAACGGATTTACTTC
>CASFOM010000262.1 GCA_949296295.1 uncultured Alistipes sp.
CCGTTCTCATGGCGGCCATAACCACAGTAGTCGGGAGCATCCCTCTCCTGTTCGATGTCGTATTCGGAGGAATGGCAGCCACCATTGTTTTCGGCCTGTCTTTCGCCACAGTGCTCACCCTCTTTGTTACCCCCGTATTGTACGCCATCTTCTACAAACTTCCATAAACATCTTTTAACGCTAAAAAAACATTCAAAATGAATCGATGGATGATATTGCTCATGACTTTTCTGGCAACGGAAATACATGCTCAAGAACCCCCGCTTCTTATCCGGTACCGAACTCGGGTAAAAGAGTACAGTCAAGACATCAAATCGGCAGAATATGCCATTTACATACAACAGGAGAGAGAAAAAAGCGCCAAGGCAGACTTCCTGCCCGGACTCTCCGCAGAAGCCAACTTCAACTATACCGGAAACCCCAGGGAATTAAACCTCGTTGTTCCCGATTTAAACGAACATCTCTCTTTTCGGGGGAAAGAGTCAAGATACGGAACGGCCGTAACCTTGTCCCAACCCCTCTATTCCGGAGGAAAGATAAAGGCGGGATACGACAAGGCCAAGAGGGAAAACGAAATGGCGAAGTACGAGAAGGAACGTATCTCTAGCGACATCATCCATGATGCCGACATACGGTACTGGAACAAAGTGGCGAAAGAGGAGATTGCTCATGTAACCGAAGAGTTCAGAAAAGCAGTGGAAAACCTTGTTCTGGTAATCCAAAGCCGCGTGGATGAGGAATATACCGACAAAAGTGATCTGTTAATGGCTCAGGTAAAACTCAATGAAGCCGATTATCAGATGATACAGGCAAAAAACGAAGCCGAGATTGCCCGAATGAACATGAATTCCTTAGCCGGAATACCCTTTAGCGACACAATACCTACCGATACGTTTGTCATCCCGCTGACAGAAACAGTCCCCCATACCCTATCTCTGGAAAAAGCGGTTGAGAATCGGGCCGAATGGAAAATATCCGAACAGAAAATAGGGATTCTGAAGCAGGAGGCCAGGATAGCCCAGGCCGCCTACCTCCCCTGGATTTCCGTAGGGATAGACGGAAGCTACTCTTCTCCCGGTTATGACTTCAAAGCGGACTGGGATCCCAACTATGCCATATATGCCAAGTTGAAAGTGCCTGTTTTTGAATGGGGGAAAAGGAGGAACACCCGCGAAGAGGGACGACACTCCGTAAACAGGGCAATCGAAAACCACGATAAGGTGGAAGACTGCATCAAGTTGGACATAGAAACCGCTTTCTATGAATACCAGCAGGCCGTACAAAAGGTGCTCCTCACAGAAAATTCGCTCGGGAAAGCCTCCGAGAATGAGAAAATGGCACTGGAGAAATATTGGGAAGGGGATATATCCATTGTAGAGGTCATTGATGCGCAATTATATTGTCAAAACGCAAAAATGAATTATATTCATTCCAAATTAAACGCTCAAATTGCCCGAAGCAAACTCGCGAGAGCTACCGGGGAAACAGTGATGGAATAACCCTTGGCAATGATATGAAACAGAAAATAAAAGGAACAAAACACTACATCGGAGACCTCCTGCTCTATGCTGCCCTCGGATGTTTCTCATTCTTTGGCCTCGTACTTTATGCCGATATCCCTCCCAAATATCAGGACCATCTGATGACCTTCCAGGCCTTTTGTGCCGTAATCGTCCTTTTTAACGGAGTAGGGCTAAGCGTCAGATACATAAACCGTATATTGATGCGGTACTACAATCTATTTCTGAAAAACAGAAAAACGCTCTATATCGGACTCGCTGCGGCAGCCATCCTCCTGTTTATCTCCAACTATCTGTTGTTCGTATCTTCCAAGATAATTGTCGGGATAGAAAACCCGTTTGTCCTGAGAGGGAAAGGACTGTATGTCATACTGACGGTCTGGTTTATCGAAATAACCATCGTCGGACAATTCATCTTGAACCGTTTTTATGCCGACCTCGTCAGACTATACAAACGGGCTGAGGAACTCGAAAAGGCGTCCCTGTTCGCAAAATATCAGGCTCTGCAAAACCAACTGAACCCCCATTTCCTGTTCAACAGCCTGAACACCCTGATTTCCGAGATAGAAAACGAGCCTAAAAACGCCATCGAGTTTACCCGGAACCTCGCCGATACATACAGATACATCCTCTATTGTCAGGACAAACATTCCATCTCCCTGAGCGAAGAGATGGAGTTTGTCGATACCTACATCGCGCTACAAAAAGTACGGTTGGGAAACCATTTATACCTGGACAATAAAATAGACGAACGATACAAAGAGGTGATGATTCCCCCACTCGCCCTGCAACTGTTGATTGAAAACGTAATCAAATACAACGTAATCAATGCGGACAATCCCATGAACATAATGCTGGTGACGGAAATGAAAGGGGAAGATGTCTGGCTGTGTGTCAAGAACAGGATAAAACCCAAAAAGGGGGTTATATCTTCAGGAAAAGGATTGGTCAATCTTGCTCAGCGGTATAAAATGCTGTGCGACAAAGATATATTTATTGAAAAAACCGATTGTGAATTCATTGTTAAAATCCCTCTGGTATATGAATGAGATTAATGCTGCCATCATAGAAGATGAATTTCCGGCTGCACGGCTATTGAATAAAATGATTCAGGAAATTCGCCCGGAATGGAAAATCACCGTAATACCCGGAACCATAGAAGAGGCCGTAAAATGGTTTGAGAAAAACCCTCACCCTCACATCCTGTTCCTTGACATACAACTAAACGACGGGGATTCATTCCTCTTCATCGAACAGGCTAAACCCAAAAGCATGATTGTTTTTACTACCGCTTACGACGAATATGCCGTTCGGGCCTTTACGGTAAACAGCATCGACTATCTGTTAAAGCCCATCAGCAAAAAAAAGACTGAATGAAGCCATTGTGAAATTCGAACGACTGTTTGCCCTCAATCCGGAAAATACGGCCCGATTATCCAATATCGAGACGTTATTAAAAGCATTCACCGAGAAGCAAGAGAAGCAGGAAAGACAGTTCCGTTCCCGATTCCTGATTTCCGGAGCAAAATGTTCCTACACCATTCAGGTAAAAGAGATTGCCTATTTCTATTCCGAAGAAAAAATCACTTTCGCTGTCACGAAAGACAAAAGGACGCACATCATTGACTTCTCCCTAAACAAACTTGAAGAACAGTTGGACAGCAAGATGTTCCTGAGGGTAAACAGGCAGTTCATTCTGTCTGCCGATGCCGTAAAAAGCATTCAAAGCTATTTTAACGGAAGAATCTCCGTAACGTTATCTCCTGAATATAAAACCCCCATACAGGTCAGCCGGGAAAAAACAGCCTTGTTCAAGTTGTGGCTAAACAGCTAAGGGAACCGGACAGAGAAGTCTCATGGCAACGCCTGACCGACATATCCCTCCCCGAAAATCTGCATTTTCAAAAAAGGGGGAAAACAACTTGCAGGAGCGTCGATATGCCCCAAAGGCCGTTTTTACGGCCCTCCGCTCCTGCAATACCTTTCCCCCCAAAAAAACTCCGGGGAAACATGAGATTGCCTATTTCTATCCGAAGAAGAAATCTCTTTCGCTGTCATGAAAGACAATGAGAACTTATCCGTCCTCTTACAGAAGCATGGAAAACTACCCATTCCTATCCTCCTGAATGCGTTATCATCCTCATAAGCACTTATTATTAAATAGTTACTCTATTTTTCCTTTTTACATAAAAAACTTCCTATCTTTGTACCCATATTGGAGGGTTACTTCCATATTCCGTCCGCAAATGCCCTAAGAGATGCCCATCCCCTCCGACAGGCACAAGAATTGCTCTCTCGGAAAGATACGGCAAAAAGACACAGAACAGGGAAACACCATCAGGACGGAAAAACATTTATAGGATTAATATTATCATGCAGCAATATTTCTTCGACAACTTTCCCCAACAGGAGGAAAAACCCGATTATTTCAGCGACGTAAATCCCGCCGCTGAACGTCATGCCAACGAAGAACCATACGCAGAAAAAACGGCTCAAAACGCCAAAAGAAATTCTACGAAAAAAGAAACGAGAGGGGAAACCTGGGCTGCCCGGCAATACAAAACGCTCGGAGACCTGTTCCTGAGAAAATCAAAACGTTCCCTCAACCAATGCTACCGCATTTCAGAACGAAACCTGAACAATCTCTATGAACACCGCATAGAAGAGCTCCTGCCACCCCGGAAAAAGGAGCGGTTCCACCTCTCGAAAATACTCCCTTTCGTCCGGAAAAACGAAGACTTCGGAGACTGGGTATATCGACATAAGGTCAGCGTGTCTATCACCATGGGCGCTTATATCATCGCGCTGCTCGTTTTCTTTACCGTACGAATCCGGATAGAAGCCCCGGAAATGCGCAGTGCCGTACTCGTGCAGATACAACCTGAGGAACCGCCCGTACCGGAAGAACCGGAACCCGAAGAGGAGAAGACGGAACCCGACTACGACGACCGTATCTTTGAAGATGTAAAAAACCGTATCTCCAATGCCAACGCAAGAGAAGGGGGACTGAAAACGGACCGGGGAGAACGGCTCTCTGACGCAGAACGGGAAGCGCAGGAGGTGCTGGA
>CASFOM010000263.1 GCA_949296295.1 uncultured Alistipes sp.
CAAACAAAACATAAATCTATTTTGAATGTAAAATGGAGACATACCTCATTTACTATTCCTTCAAATGGCATTATCCACTAAATCCGGATATAAATTTTATATGGTCGTAAAATAATCATTTACCTGACGAAGAAAAAAGCAACTTTATCCCCGTATTCATATATACGTTCAATAAAGTAAAGTCAAAACAAGAGAATGGGAATAGAAATATCAGAATATTAAAAATCTCATAACATATTGACTGTTATAAATTTATACACAAAATACTTCTACTGACACAGGAAAATTGAATTTAGAGGTATTGCAAAAATTAATTTTTAAGATATAAAATTTCTCTATACCATCACCAAACATTCTATTTTCAGAATTCAATTTCTATGATTTGTCCAAGATGACATTCAAGAAGAGTGAACCGAGCAGATGAAGCCAACACTTCCTTTCATAAGACAGCAAAAAACTCGATACAGGAAGGAGCATTCGCCCAAAGTTGAGGCGCAAATCATTCTTTACCTCAGAAGCAAGTAATACTGATATTTCTAAAATTCTAAAATATATACGGGACTGAGCGACCCAAAACTGACGGATATGACAGTTCCATCTCTAACCCTTCCAGAAACGTTCAGTCGAGAATATTAGGATTTGAAAACCTCGGAAGTGTCCGATACTTTCAATGAAATATCGAACGACCTCTCGAGTTTGAAAATAGCTTATCTGACAATAAATATCCAATAAAACAGGAACCTGTTTTATTCCAACCCTTTTTTCAGTGCCATAGCCATCTGATCCGGGCAAGAAGTATTTTTGTTGCCACATTTAATACCACTCATGCGTTGGATAGCCTCTTCGGTCTTCATCCCTTTCAACAAAGCACAGATACCCTGACTGTTTCCGTGACAACCACCGATAACCTGAGCGTTTTCGATAACACCGTTATTGATATCCACTATCATCATTTTTGAGCATACTCCTTGAGGATAGTATTCGATACGTTTTGTTTTCATATTGACTATTTGAATGATTCGTTTAGCAAGTTCCATTTCGCGGTAGTTACAGAGAGTTATACGAAATTAAAGGCCGATAAATTTCAGATACTGACAATATTGGCTTTTAATTTTCACAACTCTTCCTTGATTTCTGTAACTTCTGAAAATTACACGACTTAAAAATCAAGGTGCAAATGTATAAAAAAAGAAGATAGAGAGAACAAATATGAATATTTTATAAAAAGTTATTGTAAATTTGTTTGTCTAATCTATAAACCATTACGAAGTATGAAAATCGGACTAACCCAAAAGATTGCATCTTGTCTGTTTATTGCGGGGATGCTTTTCCTTATATCCTGTTCGACGAAGCAGGGGAAGCAGGGAATTTACAAGACTGAAGCTTTGGAAAATCAGGCGTGGAATGTATCAACATGGATTTCTGCCACAGACACGCCCGTAGTGACGGGACCGGTTTTTGACGGGACAAGGGCTGCCGACGGTGCCAGCTGGTTCGTATCGACAGTAAAGAACAGCCGGAAGGTGCGCAGTGCGCGATGGATGACGTCGGCTCTGGGGGTGTATGATATATATGTGAACGGGAAACTTATCGGAGATGAGATACTGAAACCGGGGTTCACGCATTATGAGAAGACAAGACTTTCTTTCACTTACGATATAACGGACGCTTTCAATACTAAGGCAGAGGCGGAAAATATACTGTCGGCACAGGTCACCCCGGGATGGTGGGCCGACAAGATTATCACTCCGTGGAACCATGAGGGAATGGTTGGGAAGAAATGTGCTTTCCGCGGTGTGCTTGAGCTTACCTATTCCGACGGGAGCAAGGAGCTGCTGGGTACGGACACCAAGAATTGGAAGGCAGGAATTGCGGGACCGGTAACTCATGCCGCGATATTTGACGGGGAAGAATATGATGCCAGAATACTACCGGGATTTGAAACTCCCGAAAAGCTGTCGGTTCCGGAAGTGAACAATGAGTTCAAGGGAGAGATTGTGCCGTCGGAAGGGGCAGAGATTTATTTCCGCCACGATTTGACTCTTTCACCTGTAAAGGCTTATGTGTGGGAAGGTGTCAGCAACGAGAACGAAGACGAATTTGGGAAAATCATTATCAAGAAGGAATACAAGGCAGGAGAACCGATGACGGTGAAGCCGGGAGAAAAGTTAGTGATTGACTTCGGACAGAATTGTGCGGGTGTCCCATCATTCGTGTTCAATGCTGCTGAGGGGACGGTAATGGAGTGCCTCACTGCTGAGCTGCTGAATGACGGAAACGGGGCCAAGAGCCGCGGAATGGATGGTCCGGAAGGCAGTGTTCACCGTACAAACCTGAGAATCCCGAACAGCGGGATGATATTGAAATATACTTTTGCCAATTCGGCTGAGGATGTAAGTTATCTTCCGAGATGTACGTTCTTCGGTTATCGCTATGTCTCAATAACGGCTTCTGCCGAGGTGAATATCAAGAAGGTTGAATCCGTACCCGTTACATCGATTACCAAGGAAATGGAATGTGGAAGCATAACTACGGGGAATGATTTGGTGAACAAGCTGATATCCAATACTCTTTGGGGACAGCGCTCCAATTATCTTTCTGTTCCAACGGATTGCCCGCAGAGAAATGAACGGTTGGGTTGGACTGCAGATACCCAGGTGTTTACGGAAACAGGATCCTTCTTTGCAAACACTTCATCATTCTTTCATAAATGGATGCGCGATATGATGGACAGCCAGAGTGAGTCAGGAGGTTTTCCGGGAGTTGCTCCTTTGGCGCAATATGGCAATGAAATGATGCGTTTAGGATGGGCGGATGCAGGTATCATTGTACCGTGGACCATCTGGAAGCAGTTTGGCGATACTGAGATTATCGACCAGTGCTGGAATTCAATGGATAAATTCATGAACCATATCAACGATACGAAGTATGACCATAAGACTCTGGTCAATGAGAATATGAACTATCAATGGGCAGACTGGTTGAGTTATGAGCCGTTAGAGAGTTGTGGCGGTGGCGCTTTCGGCAAGAACGGTCCTCTGCCGGAAGCTGTGGACTATTGGAATTATCTGAGTGCTTCGTATTGGGTAATCGATGCAGGAATGATGCGTGATATGGCTGCGGCAAGCGGAAGAGATGCTTCGAAATATGAGAAGATGGTGGCAGACGCCAAGGCTTATATTAAGGAGAATTTCTTTACTGCAGAGGGTCGATTCAAGACTGAAATTCTGAACACGATGCAGACTCCGGCTTTATTTGCCCTGAAGAATGAAATTTGGGAAGGCAAGGCTAAAGAGGAGATGATTTCACGATTGAGAAAGAATTTCGAAGAACATGACAATTGTTTGCAGACCGGTTTTCTGGGAACATCAATCCTTATGCCTACACTTACGGAAAACGGTATGTCGGATATTGCATGGGAACTGCTGCTGCAACGTAAAAATCCGAGTTGGCTGTATTCAATCGACAACGGAGCAACTACTATATGGGAAAGATGGAACAGCTATATGATTGAAAGCGGAATGGGTCCAAAAGGGATGAACAGTTTTAATCATTATGCCTATGGCGTGGTTTGCGAATGGATTTGGGAAAGTGTTGCCGGTATTGCTTCCGATACGGCTAATCCTGGCTTCAAACATATCATCATGAAACCTGTTCCGGACAAGAGATTGGGCTATATGGATGCTGTTTATGATTCTGCGGCAGGACGTATCAAGAGCTCATGGAGATATGAAGGGGACAAATGGATATGGAACTTCACTATTCCTGAGGGTTGTACCGCTTCGGTGACTCTTCCGGGAGAGACGGAGGCTAAGGAATATAAGGCTGGAGAGTATATGGTTACCAAGTAACAAGAGAACAAGTTGATAAGATAACAAGTTGGCAAGGTTTCAGAAAGCTGCGATGCTTTTTTACCTTGCCAACTTGTTTTTGAAGTCTTGTTTCCCCAACTTAACCCTTTCCCTTGAATAGAAAACTTCGTTCCCTTATTATCTCTGCACTCGCCTTTCACTATCTTTACAGAAGACAGGAGGCGGCTCGGCAGAGGCAAAAACCGAAAACTTCGTTCCCTTATTATCTCTGCACTCGCCTTTCGCTATCTTTACAGAAGATA
>CASFOM010000264.1 GCA_949296295.1 uncultured Alistipes sp.
TGGTTCTGCCTGGATTCCTTTCGGTACAACCACCAGCAATATTGAAGTAAGGATATATGGAGACAAATGTATGTGCGCCAATAAAACCGACCATTATGTCTCTTATACCTTTTAACGGTTAAAACAAATTGAGCGGCATTCAATACGGGAAGAGTGAAATAATTGGGAAACAAAAATGAACTTATTTAGATATATATCTAAATAGCAACATAAAAAACACTCATTGTAATCTTTTATTTATTTTCTCAGTGAGTGTTTTTTTGTTTGAATGACAAAATCTTTAGAATGTTATAATGTCTCCTTTTATGGGTTCTTTGATTTATTGTTTTCCATTGATTAAAAAATGTACGATTCGACAGGCATTCCCTTCACTTTCTTTATTTTTTTCATTAACAATACGGATAGTCAGTGTATGTTTTTTTTCTTTTAAATCACTTCCCAAAACGAGATACCATGGTAGATGTAACATTTTACTCCATTGAGTAAATAAATCTATTTTTTGAAATGGAGTATTATCGATACTGTATTCGATAATGCCTGCATCTTTCCCGGATGTTACACAAATGCCAATGGCGTTTCCTTTAAAGTTATATTGTAAATATTCTCCCGGATTTTCCCCTGTTAACATAGGTACATTGACAAATCCATCGCGTGAAGATTGTCCATTTTTCGGAGAAAAATTTTCGTGGTAAGTAAAGGTTCCCGTAGCACTTTTTATCTCTCCATAATAACCGTTTTCAAAACAAGCGTTATCTATTTTAGGTGGCATGATAAATGGAGAGAAAGTAGTTGTCTGTGCTTGATTCCAAAGAGTATCCAATAATGTTTTTATGGAGTTGAAATAGATTTCTTGTCCGTAAGGAGCCGGATGTAGATCTACAAAATCTTCATTCCATCGGAATTCCCCATTTTTGATTCGGTCGTAAACCTCTCGGGCTAAATTGACGGAAGGAATACCATAGTGAGTTGCAACTTGTTGATGATTTTCTATTTCTTGAGGTTTTATC
Source organism: uncultured Alistipes sp. (assembly GCA_949296295.1). Lineage (GTDB taxonomy): Bacteria > Bacteroidota > Bacteroidia > Bacteroidales > Rikenellaceae > CASDZK01. The sequence goes on from CASFOM010000264.1 coordinate 1,008, forward strand.
CCTTGATCATAATCTCCGTTTTTATCGGGATCGGCGAAATAGAGAATAACAATATCCATATTGGGATTTATCGACTTGGCTTGTCGTATAATACCTTCCATAGCCCGTATTTGATCTGTTTGAGGATAACCGTTGGTACGGTCATTGACAGCCGCTTCCAAAAACAATAAATCAGGTATTTGTTGTTTGAGAATATCCGAGTTGAAGCGAAAAGCATGGGGAACGCTTCCCAAGGAAGGAATACCTGCATTAATAAAGGTCAAATCTGAATCAGGAAAGCGAGCCTGTATATAATCACTTACCCGGTTTCTCCATCCTTCCATATGTGTTATGGAACCTCCAAAAAATACAATGTTTCCTTTCTTGGTCTGTTCAAAAACATTTTGACAGTTCAGAGGATGAGTCCCTTCTATATTATGATATGCCGAAGATTGACATAAGTGCTTTACTGGATAACTGTTTTGATACATGAAGTTTACAATATCTTCTATATGGTCCAAATGGTAATGGTGACCTTTCATGTTCTCCTCATTGAAATATCGTTTCATAGGGATAACGGTTATGGGACCGCCTTGCGCAATATATTTGCGAACTAATGCTAAAGTGTTTTTTTCAGGAGGTACAATTTTGTCTGTGTTGGAGATAACATGAAGAATAGGAACTCCGATAGCTGCTAATCCCTGAAGATTATCAATTGGATTATCGGAATAGTTCATTACATCTTCATCATTCTGGAAACCATACATTTTCTTTAATTCTTGCCATTCTGAACCGAATGATTCTTTGGGCCATGCCTTGATGTCGCAAACAGGAGATTCTGCATAGATACAAGCTACTTTAGTTGGATTCCGTTTGGCCCAATTATGTACATAGAGTCCTCCTCTGCTGACTCCTTCTAAAACGACTTGGGGAGCCAAATGATGTTTATTAACCAAATAACTGTAAAAACGATCCCAAATGTTCATAGCCTGAGGGCATCCGTACATATCATTTGTATTGATATAAGCAACATGGTATCCTCGATTAACCAGTATGGAATCCATTGAAGTATGCCAGTCGGGGAAATGAGCTCGCCAAATCCAAGGATTCCCTTCTAATGGATGGTTGGGAATAATGAGAAAGGCGTCTCTTCCTTCAAAGATGAATGTTCGTTTTATGGAATGATACCAAGGAGTATCCGCAGCCTGAGCAATTGATAAGGAAAATAACAGAAGGGAAAAATATATTTTTTTGAACATGAGAATAGGTGTTGTTATTATAGATATAAAAGGGTGAATAAATAGTTTGGGTTTTCTTGACTGTATTGTTTGCTTAGTTCTTGATAGTTTTTTGAAGTTTCATACTGGGCAGCTCGAAGAAGTACTCGGGTAAGATTCTCTTGTTCTGTTTCCCAATTTTTAATTTGTTGGAAAGGAAATTCTTGAACACTTTTCCCTAAATAAGGGATAAGATAATCAATGGCAGCTCCAATACATCGTCCGTCGTTACTGACCATACTGTACAAGTCAAATTTTTGATGACGTGCAAAATCACACATATCCAACATATGGGTAATGTTGAATATGGAATATCCAAATCCGGTAGTCCGGGCTAATTCAAGAGGTTGACTGCCATCTGGTTTTATTTGCCGGAATAATCTTTTTTCTGCAAAGTTTTGCAATACGGAATCAGATAGCGCATTATTTCCTGCAAAAGCGGAAAAAACGGCTAATTGAACATCGTATGCCAATCCGTGATTATTTTTGGCAGCTTGTTCTGCTTGTCCGATTTCACTTTGTACCATCCATTGTGAATAGTCGTCAAACCATTGTTGTAATTTGGTCAGAAACGATTTCGATAAAACTTTTTCCTGGTGAAGTAAAAGAACGGCATCTACAAGAGGAACAAATGAATAGGTGTCTATTACTCCTTCTGCACGACCTTTCCCTTCATTGTGTCCTGGAATGGTCTGCCCGTAGTTTAGGTTGGGATTCATACGGGTTTCAGGATTTAAAAACCATACCTCCAACATTTCTGTTGCTTTTTCGGCGTATTGTCTATTGTTTGTAAAATAGTATGCCAGAGCTAATCGAGAAATGCTGTTTCCAAGTCCTCCTAATCGTTCTCTGTCAAATTTGCTAAGTTCAGGATTGGAATGTCCGTCTTTACGAATATAGGGTAATCCGTCAGGGGTATCTGGATTTGGCCACCAATAACGACCTAAACTCATATAGTCGTGTTTGTCTCCACTGGGAGGAGTCATTGGCTTTTCAATAACCGTAGCGGGTTTCTTTTTTAGCTCTTTTTGTGCATCTCCTATTAGTTGTTCTAAAGCTTTTGTATAAGTTTCATTTCCTTGTTTGATGTCTTTTTTTACTGTTTTCAGGTGTTGAAGGTCCCAGATCAAGGGTTGTGCATAAATAGGTGTTGTCAGGTAAAATATAGACAGAAGGAATAAATTTCTTATCTTCATAAATATTGTGTTTGGTAAATTATACTTCAAATGTAGCTAATTTCTTTCTGTTTGTAAAATAGGCTTTGTTTCTTTATCTTTGTTAATCTTAGAATAAATTATAACAGTACGAAGCCATGCCCAAAACAGCATTGATAACAGGAATAACGGGACAGGATGGAGCCTATCTTGCCGAATATTTGGTAAAACAGGGATATGTAGTACATGGTATTAAAAGGCGTAGTTCCTCTTTTAATACAGATCGTATTGATCATCTTTATCAGGATCCTCATACAGAAAATCGGAATTTTATCCTTCATTATGGGGATATGACAGATAGTCTGAATTTGACTCGGATTATTGGAGATATTCAACCTGATGAAATATATAACTTGGCAGCACAAAGTCATGTAAAAGTCAGTTTTGATACTCCGGAATATACGGCCAATGTAGATGGTTTGGGAACCTTACGAATTCTGGAAGCGGTACGTATGTTGAATTTAATTTCAAAAACACGTATTTATCAGGCTTCTACTTCTGAATTGTATGGATTGGTGCAAGAGGTTCCTCAAAATGAAAAAACACCTTTTTATCCTCGGAGTCCGTATGCTGTGGCTAAATTATATGCTTATTGGATTTCTGTAAATTACAGGGAAGCCTATGGAATGCATGTCAGTAATGGAATCTTGTTCAATCATGAGTCTCCTGTACGAGGAGAAACTTTTGTAACTCGAAAGATAACAAGGGCAGTAAGTAAAATTGCGTTATCGAATCAACGAGAACTTTATTTGGGAAATTTATCTGCCAAACGGGATTGGGGACATGCTAAGGATTATGTTCGTGCCATGTATCTGATTTTGCAACAAGAAAAACCTTCTGATTATGTGATTGCTACGGGAGTAACAACCTCAGTTCGGGAGTTTGTTCGGTTGGCGTTTGCGTCTATCGGCGTTGATGTTGTTTTTACGGGGGAAGGACTTAAAGAAACGGCTGTAATTACAGCCGTTGATAAATCATTATTTTGTCAGAAAGTGTCAGAAGAAGCTTATGACAAGTTTGTAAAACGTATAGGGGAAGTTGTCGTTGGGGTGGATCCTAATTATTTTCGTCCTACCGAAGTGGATTTGTTGATTGGAGATCCGACCAAATCGAAAACGAAATTGGGGTGGGAACCGGAATATGATTTACATGCTTTGATTGAGGATATGATGTTGGGAGATATGATATTGATGAAGAAGGAGGATTATCTGATGAAGGGAGGATATCGGGTATTGAATTATTTTGAATAATGGAAAAACAATCGAAAATATATGTTGCCGGCCATAAAGGAATGGTAGGATCGGCCATTTGCCGTAATTTGAAAAAGAAAGGGTTTGAAAATTTATTGCTTCGTACCCATGCTGAATTGGATTTGACCAGACAGGAGGATGTGGAACGTTTTTTTGATTCTAATCGTCCGGAGTATGTTTTTTTAGCGGCAGCCAAGGTAGGTGGAATTATAGCCAACTCTATTTATCGGGCAGAATTTATTTATGAAAATATAGCCTTGCAAACTCATGTAATTGATGCGGCTTTCAGATACGGTGTTCGTAAACTGATGTTTTTGGGTTCTTCCTGTATCTATCCTCGAATGGCTCCACAACCTATTGCGGAAGAGGCTTTGCTTACCGGGCCCTTGGAAGAGACCAATGAACCTTATGCCATAGCCAAAATTGCAGGGATGAAGATGTGTGAAGCGTATAGAGCTCAATATGGTTGTAATTTTGTGTCAGTTATGCCTACCAATCTTTATGGTCCCAATGATAATTATGATTTGGAAACCAGTCATGTCCTTCCTGCCTTGATTCGTAAAATGCATCTGGGAAAATTATTGATTGCAGGAGATGAAAACGGTTTGAGAAAAGACTTGAATGCCCGACCTATAAAAGGGGTAACCGGAGAATATTCTTATGGAGAGATTTTGAAAGTGTTGGCTGAATATGGTATTTCCCGTGGGCAAATTACCCTTTGGGGAACAGGAACTCCTTTGAGGGAATTCCTGCATGCAGATGATATGGCGGATGCTACGGTTTTTGTTATGGAACATTATGATGCTCCGGAAGGTAGTAATACACATATCAATATAGGTAGTGGAAAGGATCTTTCTATTCGGGAACTGGCTCAAATCGTCCAAAAAACACTTGCTTATTCAGGAGATATTGTGTGGGATACCACGAAACCGGATGGTACACCACGAAAATTGATGAGTAATGCCCGTTTGGCAGAGATGGGATGGAAACCTTCTGTTTCTTTGTCGGAGGGAATTGCCGGGGTATATGCCTCTTATATGGCATTGTTATAGTTTATTGAGAGATGACGTCCGAAGATTGGACTATGATAATCTGTTTGAAACGTGTCTGAATTTTTATCGCAATTAAGTGAAGTGCAGCGTATAGCTGCAGAACATTATGAAGGTCCTGCGTTGATCGTGGCAGGAGCGGGTTCGGGAAAAACAAGAGTGCTTACAGCCCGTATCGCATATATGATAAGTCAAGGGATTCCCGCTCATACAATTTTAGCACTTACTTTTACCAATAAGGCTGCTGGAGAGATGCGTGAACGTATTTCCAAAGTGGTAGGGTATGAATTGGCTCGAAAAATATGGATGGGAACTTTTCATTCGGTTTTTTCGCGTTTTTTGCGTGCAGAGGCTGATAAACTTGGATTTACGAGTAATTTTACCATTTATGAAACTTCTGATTCTCGAAATTTGGTCAAGGCGATTGTCAAAGAGATGAATTTGAATGATGATCGATATAAACCCAAAGAGTTGTTTGCTCGAATTTCTTTTCAGAAGAACAATTTGGTAACACCACAGATGTATCGTTCTTCGGCTACTTTGTTGGCAGAAGATCGAGAAGCCGGTAGAGAACATTTTGCAGAGGTGTACCGGGAGTATATGGTACGTTGTCGTCGTAACAACGCCATGGATTTTGATGATTTATTGCTATATACCAATATATTGTTACGGGATTTTCCCGAGGCAGTGGAAAAATATCAAAATCAGTTTCGGTATATTTTGGTGGATGAGTATCAGGATACAAATCGATCACAGTATTTAATTGTCAAAAGACTGGCAGAAGTTCATCAGAACATTTGTGTAGTGGGGGATGACGCACAAAGCATATATTCTTTCCGAGGCGCAAAAATTGAAAATATTTTGCGTTTCCGGTCCGACTATCCTTCAGCAAAGGTTTATCCTTTGGAGCAAAATTATCGTTCTACCCAGACGATTGTGAATGCAGCCAATTCTGTAATTGATAAAAATGAAAATAGAATTCGTAAAAAATCATTCTCTAAAAATGAAATAGGGGATAAGATAAAGTTAATACGCGCTTATACAGAGAAAGAAGAGGCATTGGCTGTTGTCTCTGGAATAAAACGAGCATTACAGGACGATGCCTCTTGCTCTTTTGGAGATGTGGCAATTTTATACCGTACCAATTCTCAGTCCCGAGTATTGGAAGAGGCATTGAAAACCCGTCAAATCCCATATCGTATTTACGGAGGAATTTCTTTTTATCAACGAGCAGAGATAAAACATATATTGGCTTATGCTCGACTATTGGTTAATCCGAATGATGATGAAGCCCTTAATCGTATTATTAATGTTCCGGCACGAGGGATTGGGGATACTACAGTGGGGAAAATTGCGGCTTATGCTGCTGATAATTCTCTCAGTATGTGGCGTTCATTGGAAAACGGAGTGAAACAGGAGATGCAACTTCGAGGAGGAGCTGCTGTAAATAAATTGTCTGCTTTTATCCAGCTGATCATTACCTTGAAGCAATATAGTCATCAACATAATGTGTATGAGACTCTTTATGAAATTGTAACGGCTTCCGGATTGTTGGGTAGTTACAAAAATACTCGTACACCAGAGGCAGAGTCTGCTTGTGAAAATATCGAGGAGCTATTGAATTCGACCAAGCAGGTGATTGATGATTGTGTGAAGTCAGGAGAATCTTTACCCACCTTGGAAGAGTGGTTACAGGAGGTGACTTTGTTAACGGATGAAAAGGATGAAGAAAATGGGAATGAAAAAAATAAAGTTTCTTTGATGACGGTACATTCTGCCAAAGGATTGGAGTACAAGCATATATATATAGTGGGGATGGAGGAAGGGGTTTTCCCTGGGCAACGAACAGCAGAAACACAAGAAACTCTTGAGGAAGAACGTCGTCTTTTTTATGTTGCTATTACTCGAGCCATCTCCTGTCTTACCATATCTTTTTGTTTGAGCCGTTATCGTTGGGGAACTACCGTAAACAGTATCCCGAGCCGTTTTTTAAAGGAAATTGATAAACAATATCTTTCTGATGCTAATTTATTAGAAATAGGAAGAGACTTGGATGAGGAGGAAGAAGATACACCTTGGAGAAATAAGTATAACACCACGAAAATAGAATCTTCCACATGGAGGAAGTCTTCTTCTTTCCAACAAAAGGAACCTATCGAGAAAGCAAGAATAAATATTTCATCTGCGTTGGAGCAACGAATTGCCTCTTTGAAGAAATTATCAACGGTTTCTCCGCAAAGACCATCGATGAAATCAATGGATGAATCCCCTTTGACAGAGGATGCTATACATACGGGCAGTATTGTGGAACACAATACTTTTGGACGAGGAATTGTTACTGCAATAGACCGTACTACTACTGATGTGAAATTAGAGGTTCGATTTGAGAGTGTAGGAGTTAAGAAACTGTTACTCAGATTTGCCCGTCTTAGGGTTTTGAGTTAGATACAGATTTTTATAATCAGGAAAATCCATTAACTGATGGTAATGAATCAGGTCGTCTGTATGTAGGCAATAGGTATTAATGGAATTACTTACAGCAATGTATGGGGCTTTGATATAGGCATTGTAGCGAGTCACTTGACGGCATACTTCTTGGGTTATCTCGATGTGTGCAGCTTTACATTCAATAACCATAAGAGGTTGAGCCTGGGAGTTGAATACTACAATGTCAGCCCGTTGCTTTTTCCCGTTTTCAAAGATAAAAGGATACTCTACCGCGATTAGGGGAGCCAAGTATCCTTTTTGTTCCGTTAAAAAATAGAGAAAAAGTTGTCGTACCTCTTCTTCGGGGGTATAGGCCACCCACTTCTTCCGTATGAAATCGAATATTTCCTGATATCCATTTTTCCCTTTACGTGTTTTTAATTTACTCATAAAGATTGATTAAATGATTCCCAGGACACGACTTCTGGTAAGCATGCAAGCTCCGATAATACCAGCTCTGCGACCTAAAGCAGATATTTTTATTTCGGTATCGCTGTTTACTAAATTTAAAGAATTTTTCTTGATGGCTGTTGTTAGAGGAAGTGATAAGTATTGGCCAGCCAAAGAAACACATCCTCCTAAAACAAGTAATTCCGGATTGAAAATATTAATTAAACCAGCGGTGTAACGTCCTAAGTCATTGGCCATTTTTTCCAGTAGTTCAATAGCTAACATATCTTCTTTTAGTACTGTATCAATGATGTCGGACAGTTGTACTTCTCCTTTATCTAATTTGGCTTTTAAAGAGGTATTGGCCCCTTGTTTATAACTTTCTATTAATTTACTGAGGAGAGCATGTCCGGATATTTCTGTTTCCAAGCATCCTCGCTTTCCACAATAACAAATTTTTTCGTTGTTGAAAGTCAGATGGTGTCCTATTTCTCCCGATAACCCTGATTTCCCATAATATAATTTACCGTCAATAACAATTCCTAACCCAATTCCCCAGTCAAAGTTGATGTATAACATATCTTTAACGTCTTTGGCTTCTCCGTGAATCTGTTCTGCATAAGTCATCGCTTTTGTGTCATTGTCTATGGTCGTCGGATAACCGGTCTTTTCTTCTATGATTTTAGCTAACGGTTTTCCTAAAAAATCAAAATAGGTAAAACTTTCACCGGTTGTAGGATTGACACGTCCTGGTAGATTTAATCCGATACTGATAATCTTTTCTTTAGGGATAGGCTGTTCTGAGATGAAACGATTAATTTCGTTGCACGTTATATCTATTGCTTCTTTTGTATTTTCTAAAGGTTGTTCGATATGTCTGATTGTTTCCGGTATTTTCCCGTTAAAATCAATAAATGCAATATCTGTTCCATCATGTCGAATATCTACACCTATGAAATATCCAGCATTGGGATTTAATCCAAAAGCGTTGGGTTTTCGACCGCCATTTGTATTCTGTTTCCCGAAGTCTATGACAAACCCCTCTTCCATTAATTCCATGATGAATTTGGTGGTAGTGGGAACACTAAGATTTAAATTGTTCCCTAACTCCGAAATAGTACTGCATCCATTGTTAATCAGATGTCTGATTAGTTTCTTTTTGATTAACGTATTCTTAGAATTTGATTCTGACGAGTTGTTTAAAAAGTTTTGTTTTATGTTTGTCATATTTGTTCAGATAAATCGCTCTTTTATAGTTTATTTACTCTGTTTTGAATTTATATTTTGTACAAATATATAAAATTAATGTGATATGATATTAAATTATTTAGAAAAATTAAATATATTATGAAATATATTGAAATAAGAGGTCTCAGAATCATGTTTGGAGAATTGATAAAAATGTTTTATTTTGTTTGATAAAAATTTCTATGAGGAATTTTGGGGAATTAAAAGAGAGAAGAAAATTATTTTTATGTATTTACGTTATTTAATGAGGTGTTTTTCTTTTTTAATTTAGACAGTATTTCTATGGTTTATAGATTCAAATATTTCTATTGTCAATAACGAAATCAATGAATAGGAATGCTGTAGAAACCATGAAAAGAGGGTTGTTTATTAGTAACTTTTGCATATTGTTTGTGAAAATAAATAATTTAAAATATTGCTAAGAAATGATAAAAAAGGAAACGTTTGAAGAACAAGTATTGGAGTACCATCAGAATCCTTCAGGGAAGTTAAGGGTAGAACCATCCAAACCTTATGATTCTCAGTATTATTTGTCGTTGGCTTATACACCGGGAGTGGCTCTCCCTTGTCTAAAAATAGCGGAACAACCAGAAGATGCTTATCGATATACGACCAAAGGTAATTTAGTGGCGGTAATATCGAATGGTACGGCTGTTTTAGGATTAGGTAATATAGGTGCTTTGGCTTCTAAACCTGTTATGGAAGGGAAGGCCATGTTGTTTAAGGTGTTGGCAGGCATAGATGCATTTGATATTGAAATTGACACAGCGGATGTAGATCGTTTTGTGGATACCGTAAAGGCGATTGCACCAACATTTGGAGGAATTAATTTGGAAGATATTAAGGCTCCTGAATGTTTCGAAATAGAACGGCGATTGAAAGATGAGTTACAAATACCAGTCATGCATGATGACCAGCATGGAACAGCAATCATTACTTCTGCAGCATTGTTGAATGCCTTGGATTTGGCAGGGAAACAGATTAAAGATATTCGGGTGGTCGTTAATGGAGCAGGTGCAGCGGCTTCTGCTTGTGCTGATTTATATCTTGATTTGGGAGTCAAAAAAGAACATTTGATTATGTGTGACAGTAAAGGGGTTATTTATGCTTCCCGAGAAGGGTTAACAGCAGAAAAAAGTCGTTTTGCTACGGAGTCATCTGTGCGTACCCTGTCAGAGGCATTGGTTGGAGCAGATATGTTTTTAGGAGTTTCCAAAGCAGACGTTTTAACCCCAGATATGATTCGTTCTATGGCTCCTAATCCCATTGTTTTTGCATTAGCAAATCCTAATCCTGAAATTGCTTATGAAGCAGCTATTGAATCTCGTCCCGATATTATATTGGCGACAGGTCGCAGTGATTATCCCAATCAGGTCAATAATGTAGCGGGATTTCCATATATTTTTCGGGGAGCATTGGATGTTTGGGCTTCAACCATAAACAAAGAGATGAAGTTAGCGGCAGTATATGAGATTGCAGCTTTGGCCAAAGAACCGATTACAGAAGAGATACGTCAGGCTTATCATGTGGATAATCTTGTTTTTTCTCGTGAGTATATTATACCCAAGCCATTGGATAGTCGATTGATGACACGAGTATCTATTGCCGTAGCCCGTGCTGCTGTAAAGAGTGGTGTAGCCCGGAAACCGATTAAAGATTGGGATGATTATGCGAATCATTTAAATACTTTGCGAAAAAAATAAAGGGGAAGAGGCTGGGAAAGAATCGTTTTCTCTAAGGGTAAATTGTCGTATATTTGCACACAGAAATATCAATTGAAATGAATATCAAAAGGATTGTACCGTTGTTGCTTCTTTGTTATGGAGAAATGGCGTGGACGCAAACACCAGCTGCTTATGTCAATCCGTTTATTGGTACGTCTAATTACGGGACAACTCAACCAGGTCCCATAGTACCGATGGGGATGGTTTCTATGTCTCCCTATAATGTGATTGATATGCCGGGACATCGTATTCATACCGATGCAGGTTGGTGTTCTACTCCTTATGTTTTTGAGAATAAATTTACTGCAGGGTTTACTAATGTAAATCTTAGTGGTGTAGGGTGTCCTGATTTAGGTTCTCTGCTTATAATGCCAACAACAGGAGAGTTAAAAGTGGATGTAAAAGAATATTGTTCTCCTCTTAAAGAGCAGAAAGCAGAAGCAGGATATTATGAAACATTCCTCGAAAAGTATGGTATTCGGGCACAAATGACGACTACTCCTCGCACCTCTTTGTCTCGTTTTGTTTATCCTGCGGGCAATTCTCATCTTTTGTTTAATATCGGGGTAGGATTGACGAATGAAACGGGGGGATATGCCCGTATTGTTTCTGAGCGTGAGATAGAGGGTTATAAACTGATGGGTACATTTTGTTATAATGAACCGCAGTCCATTATGCCGGTTTATTTTGTTGTGCGAATCAGTAAACCGGCTCAGATACAGTATTGGAAAAAACAGGATCAGTTAAAAGGGACTCGTCATGAATGGGATCATTTTAGCGGGAAATATAAAATTTATACTCGTTATGCTCGGGAAATGGCAGGGGATGAAATTGGTGTTGCATTTAATTTTGATACGTATGAATCAGAAGAGATATTGGTACAAGTGGGGATTTCATACGTCAGTATTGCTAATGCCCGTGAAAATTTAGAGAAGGAGCAAGGAGAAAATCCAGTATTTGAGGAGATTCGGAAGAATGCTTTTGATTCATGGAATGAAGTACTTTCCAAAGTGAAAATAGAAGGTTCGGAAGAGAAAAATAAAACTGTTTTTTATACGGCTTTATATCATACTTTGATTCATCCGAACGTTTTACAGGATGTGAATGGGGAATATCCTGCCATGACTTCAGGAAGAACTGTCCGAACAGAAAAGGATCGTTTAACCATGTTTTCCGGATGGGATGTGTATCGGATAAATCCTCAGTTGATGTCCCTGCTTTATCCGCAACGTCAACGGAATATGGTGGCTTCTTTAATGCAAATGTACCGGGAATCAGGAAATTTGCCGAAATTTGAAATCAACTCCGGAGAATATAATGTAATGCAAGGAGATCCGGCAATTCCTTATATAGTTGCCAGTTATTTTTGTGGTGTATTGGATGGAATGAATACAGAAGATATTTATATGGCTATGCGTAAGAACGCTTTTACGGAAGGAGTGAAAAATAAAATTCGTCCAGATAATGATTTTTATATGGAAAAAGGATATATCCCATTCCTTGCACCTTATGATAATTCTGTTTCTCAGGCCTTAGAATATTATATTGCAGATTGGTCATTAGCGCAGATGGCAAAATCGTTGGGGAAAGAGGATGATTATCAAGTGTTGATGAATCGAGTAAATGGTTATAAGATTTATTTTGATCCGAACTATAATTTGTTGCGTCCCGTATTGCCTGATGGTTCTTTCATGGAAGGTTTTGATCCGGAACAAGGGAAAAATTTTGCCCCCGTGCATGGTTTTCATGAAGGAACATCTTGGAATTATTCTTTCTATCTGCCTTTTGACATGAAAGGGATGATGGAGTTGCATGGCGGACCTAAAAAATTTAGTGCCCATTTGGAAAGGACGTTTCAAGATAGTCTGTTTGATATGGCCAATGAACCGGATATGGGATATCCTTATTATTTCTCTTATGTGAAAGGAGAAGAATGGAAAACACAAAAATATGTCCGGGAATTATTGACTCGTTATTTTAAGGATACTCCAGGGGGACTTCCCGGAAATGATGATACCGGAACAATGTCCGCGTGGTGTGTTTTTGCTATGATGGGACTTTATCCTGCGATTCCAGGAGAGGCTTCTTATGTTATTACGGCTCCTGTCTTTAATCGGATAGTTATTGATTTGGATTCGGAATTTTATCATCATGACCAATTGATTATAGAAGGGGTTGATGCTTCCGAGAAGAATGTTTATGTCCGAAAGGTGGAAATAGATGGGAAATCTTTTTCTGGGAATATAATTACCCATGCGCAACTTATTGGAGCCAAACATTTGAAAATTTATTGCTCAGATAAACCTCGACGTTAATGAGTAGTGTTTGAAATGATGTATGATAAAAATAATAAACAAATTATAAAGAACAATGAATAAAGTACTTTTAATGATTTTGGATGGATGGGGAAAAGGCGACCATTCTAAAAGTGATGCTATCTTTAATGCACATGCAGATTATATGACTTCTTTGCAGCAACATTATCCTACTGCTCAATTATTGACTTGTGGGGAGAATGTGGGTTTGCCGGATGGGCAAATGGGAAACTCAGAAGTCGGTCACTTGAATCTTGGAGCGGGACGTATCGTATATCAGGATTTAGTAAAAATTAATCGAGCTTGCGCAGATGGTTCTATTGCATCTAACCCTGCTATTCGAGATGCGTTTACTTATGCAAAGGAAAATGGGAAATCCATTCATTTTATAGGATTGGTATCTGATGGAGGTGTTCACTCTTTGGATAAGCACCTGTATAAACTGTGCGATGTAACCAAAGAATATGGTATTGATGGGAATAAAGTGTTTGTACACGCTTTTATGGATGGACGTGATACTGACCCTAAGAGTGGCAAAGGTTATATTGAAGCTTTAGAAAATCATTTGAAGAACTCCAATGGACGAATAGCCTCTATTGTCGGACGTTTTTATGCTATGGATCGCGATAAACGTTGGGAACGAATAAAAGAAGCATATGATTTGATGGTAAAAGGAGTTGGTGTTGCTGCTGTGGATCCGGTGGCGGCTATTCAACATTCTTATGATGAAGGAGTGACCGATGAATTTATCAAACCGATTGTATGTGTAGATGAAAACAATCAGCCTTTGGGAGTTATTCAGGAAGGGGATGTTGTATTCTCTTTTAATTATCGTTCGGATCGGGGACGAGAAATTACCATTGCTTTGACGGAACAGGATTTACCTGAAGCAGGAATGAAAATAGTTCCAGGATTGCATTATCTGACCATGACTCCGTATGATGAAGCGTTTAAACATGTAACGGTTGTTTATGGCAAGGAAAATATTGCAGATACGTTGGGAGAAGTGATTTCGAAACAAGGACTGAAACAGTTGCATATTGCGGAAACCGAAAAATATGCACACGTAACCTTTTTCTTCAATGGAGGGAGAGAAGAACCGTATGAAGGGGAAAAACGTATATTGATACCTTCACCCAAGGTAGCAACTTATGATTTGAAGCCGGAAATGAGTGTATATGAAGTGAAAGACGCTTTGGTGGCAGAGTTGAAGAAAGGAGAAGCCGATTTTGTTTGCTTAAATTTTGCTAATGGTGATATGGTCGGACATACAGGCGTTTATGAAGCCATTATTAAAGCGGTGCAAGCTGTCGATCAGTCAGTAAAAGAAGTAGTAGAAACTGCTCGGGCTAATGGATACACTGTACTTATTACGGCTGATCATGGAAATGCCGATTATGCAGTGAACCCTGATGGTTCACCCAATACGGCACATTCTCTGAATCCTGTTCCTTTTATTGTTGTTTCTGATACTATTCACCATGTAGAAAATGGTATATTGGCAGATGTAGCGCCTACTGTATTGAAAATAATGGGTATTCCTCAACCGGCATTGATGACAGGACATTCATTAGTATAAAAATTTTTTATATCAATAAGGGAGAGAGGGGAATGAAAACAAATGTTTTTATCCCCTCCTTTGTTAATAAAGGTAATTTTATGAGAACGTTTTTAATGGTATGGATGGTTTGCCTTTCGGCAATTCCGTCATTCGCTCAATTTGATACTTATTTCAGAAATAAGACACTTCGTTTTGATTATATACATGGAGGGAATAGAGACCAAGAATATTTTTTCTTTACGGAATTAATTGAAGAACCTTACTGGGGAGGTTCAACCGTATCGCTTATTGATGAAAACGGTTATGGAAACCTTATGTTTAAGATTTTTGATGAAGCATCAGGAACTTTGATTTATTCTCGAGGGTATTGTACTTTATTTTCTGAGTGGCAACGGGAGAAAGAGGCTACGCAAATTTCCAAGGGTTATCCGGAATCATTAGTATTTCCATTTCCAAAGAATAAAGTACGATTGGAAATTTATTCGCGAGATCGGGAAGGAAATATGAATAAAAAATATGAGCAATTAATAGATCCTTCTGATTATGCTATTCGAAAAAGTCGTGTTTCTTATCCAATGTTTGAAGTCCATTATACGGGAAATTCAGACCAACGCATAGATATTGTGTTGTTACCGGAAGGGTATGGTAAGGAGCAGAGAGCCAAGTTTGAACAGGACTGTGCCTATTTTGCAGAAGAGCTGTTTCGTTATACTCCCTTTAAGGAGAACAAACATCAATTTAATATTCGCGGTGTTTGGGTCCCATCAGAGGATGAAGGAGTTACTTTGCCGGGAGAACATGTCTGGAGAAATACAGCTTTGGGTGCTAAGTTTTATACCTTTGGCAGCGAGAGATATCAGATGGTAGATAACTTTCAACGTGTTCGGGATGTAGCATCTTCTGCTCCTTATGATTATATTTATATTTTATCCAATACACAGAAATATGGTGGCGGTGGAATCTATAATTTTTATGGAATTAGTGCGGCGAACCATCCTGATCGTACGGGGAAAGTGTATGTTCATGAGTTTGGACATTTGTTCTTGGGTTTGGGAGATGAATATGTAGGAGGTGTTGATAGTGAGGAATTTTATCCGTTGAAAGTGGAACCTTGGGAAGCTAACTTAACGACATTGGTGGCATTTGAAAAAAAGGCATGGAGTAAAATGGTGGAATCAGGATTATCTGTGCCTACTCCTATTCTTCAGGAAAATAAGGACAAGGTAGGAGTATATGAAGGGGGAGGTTATGTCTCAAAAGGAGTTTATCGTCCATGGATTAATTGTATGATGAATAACTTACATACGATAGATGAATTTTGTCCGGTTTGTAAAAAAGCGATATCAGATATGATTGATTTTCATTGTCGGTAAGGTTATTGCTATAAATCAAGACAGGATGAAGATTGACGAAAGACGGTTTGTCGATTTTTATGCTGAAAAAATGGGAAATATTTGGTTTTTAAAAAAATAACCATTATTTTTATAAGCGAATAACCAAAAACTTTAACTCTTATGGAAGTAATCACATTTAATGAATTGCGGCGCATTAAAGACAGTCTGCCTAGTGGTAGTACACAGCGTATCGCAGAAGAATTGAACATAAGTGTAGATACTGTCAGAAACTATTTTGGGGCCAGTCATTACAATGAAGGAGAACCCACCGGACTTCATATCGAGAAAGGACCTGATGGAGGGTTGGTTACCCTTGATGATACTACTATTTTGGAATGCGCCAAAAGAATCATCGAAAATCATAATGCGTGAGTAACAGATTGTTTGTTTTTTGAGAAAAAAATAGCAGTTGTAGTTAAACGAAACTTTTGTAATCTGAGTTTTTTAATAATGAAGGGGCTGTGTCAAAATGAAAATTTTGTGCAGCCTCTTTAGGTTTATCCGGGAGAATATTTGATATAATATATTTGTCAGAAAGGCTGTAAAAATGATTTAACGAAATATATTTGAAATCAATAAATAATTTGTCAGGGTTCTTTACCGTTTTTTTAATAAGCCATATATGGATTATTTATACGTAAAAAGAGGGTATCATATCATTTGAACGGTATGAAGATTGTTGAAACTTAAATAAAGAAATTTGGATAATGTATATTAAAATGAAACAGATTTTGTTTTTTTCTTGTTGTCTTTGTTGGTTATCTGTGAGTGTTTATGCTCAGGATGCAAAAGTAATTCGCCAACAGAGAAAAGCTTTGCGAACGGAACAGGAGATGCAAAAGAAACAACGATTGGTCAATATGATTGAAGAGCGTCAATTCTCTTTTATTGCTAATGAAATTACTTCAACAGGTAAAGCTTCCATGTCTAAAATTCGTTTAAATGGATTGTATGGAATTTATATTCTTCCAGATTCGTTTAAGTGTTATTTACCTATTTATGGAGCAAGTACTTTTAATCCAAGACCATCATTGTTGAAAACACTTGATTTTCTTGAACCGGAATATACCATAGAATCAACGGATCGAAAGGGAGGAATACGAGTGGAAATATCAGCAACTGATTCTCGAACAATCACCAAATATTTGTTTGTTTTATTAATACCAGCTTCGGGGCGTAATGCGGTTTTAACCGTTAGTACCAATTTTGATTCTCCGGTATCTTTTACAGGAGATATTCGATAGCAAGACAGTAATGAAACAGGATTTATTATAGTTTGTAAAAAGAAGGGTGTGTAAAATAAAAAGGGAGTTTTTATTTTTGCAAATGGAAAATCTGTTTGAAAACTATACACTGAATATTTATGCATAAATCGGGTTTTGTAAATATCATAGGGAATCCTAATGTGGGAAAATCTACTTTAATGAATGATCTTGTAGGGGAACGTATATCCATTATAACTTCCAAGGCTCAAACTACTCGTCATCGGATTATGGGGATTGTTAATGGAGATGATTTTCAAATTGTTTATTCTGATACTCCAGGGGTATTGAAACCTAATTATCGACTTCAGGAATCGATGTTACGCTTTTCTACGGGAGCTTTGACGGATGCTGATATTTTATTATATGTGACAGATACTGTTGAGCAGTACGACAAACATTTGGATTTTATAAAAAAAGTAAAACAAACATCAGTTCCTATTATTCTTGTTATTAATAAAATAGACCTTTCTACCCCGGAACAGCTTGAACAGTTGGTTGAAAAATGGAAAGAAATATTACCAGAGGCCACAGTGGTACCTGTGTCGGCTCTTAACCATTTTAATGTGGAAAATCTGTTTCATCTGATTCTTGAAAAATTACCCGAAGGAGAACCGTACTATCCCAAAGATGCATTGACTGATAAGCCTTTACGTTTCTTTGCATCGGAGATTATTCGTG
The DNA here is from genome assembly GCA_949296295.1 of uncultured Alistipes sp. GTDB lineage: Bacteria > Bacteroidota > Bacteroidia > Bacteroidales > Rikenellaceae > CASDZK01. The sequence goes on from CASFOM010000264.1 coordinate 18,839, forward strand.
AAAAAATATTTTTGACTTATGATAAGGAGATTCCATACAGTGTAGAAGTGGTTATCGAAGAGTATAAGGAGACAGCTTCATTGGATCGTATTCGGGCAGTGATTTATGTATCCAGAGATTCACAGAAAGGAATTTTAATTGGGCACAAGGGAACGCGTTTGAAACAGGTAGGAATAGCCGCACGTAAAGAATTAGAAGATTTTTTACAGAAAAAGGTATTTCTGGAACTTTTTGTAAAGGTGAATAGTGATTGGCGTGATAATGAAAAATTATTGCGTCAGTTTGGATATGAGAATTAAGATAGACTATTACGTTATGATGTGAATTTCTATTTAGTAAGGAGTTTCGTTATCTCTTTTGATACCGTATGTAGTTAAATTCATTATTAGTTGTTTTTTGTTCATTGAGATATATCAATATGTTAAAAAGCGCTTTATCTCTACTTAATAGATAAGGCGCTTTTTTATTGGAAAGGATACTTGGTTGAGATAAGAGTATTTTTGAATGTCTTTTTGTATTAAAAATCCTGGTGTTTGTCAGAGGAATAAAGGATTTTCTCTTTAATCAGCAAGCCATTGCTGTTTCTTGTAAATTAAAATAAGAATACCGGCACAGAGTAATGCGTTGATAATGAATGGATAGATTACAGATCCGGAAGGGAAGGCTACTCCTGCAATTTTCATGATGAATGGATAAATGATGATAGCAAGATAATTCATACTCATCACTAAGGATAGGGCAAAGGTTCCTTCTCCGTGAGAAGTTTTTACAGAGGTTTTGTCATAAATTAAAGGTTGTAGAATGCCGTATGCTCCACCAGCTATCAAGGTGATTAAGGTTAGTGTTGTTGTATGGCGGGCAAAGGCAAAAATTGCTATGGAACCCATCAGTGCAATAAATGAAAAAAAGAATATTTTATCCCCCCATTTATTCGCTATTTGTTTGATGAATAAACCAGGGACCATGATGGCTAAAAAGAAAAGGGAGATTATGGTCCCAGAATAGTCGGAAGAACCAATGTGATATTTTGATATTAACAATGATAGATTAAAAGGAATGGCTAATACAATAAAAGTGGCTGTTAAATAGAGAAACATCATGGGCCAGATTTTTTTCAGAGTACTTTTTTGTATTTCTCCTGTTGCTTTTGGGGCTCGGGCAGGAAGCGGAACATCGATACCTTTTCGTATGAAGAATGAAAGGATAAATGAGATAATGGATATACAATAGACCCCAAATGCATATTTCCATGAAATACCTGCTAAAAATCCGGCTAATAAGGTGGCTAATACCAGTGATAGGTTAGATACAGCCGATACAATTCCCAGTTGTCGTATTCGTTGGTCTCCCTGGAAAAAATCGGCAATCAATCCTGTTGAAAAAGGAATAACTATCCCTGCTCCTATTCCCAGTAGAACGCTGTAGATTAAAAGCATATTCATACTGTGAGCTGTGAAATACAATAAGCTGCTAATGACGAATATTCCTAATCCTGCAATTAGAATTTCATATTTTCGGTTACTGATGGATAGTTTCCCTGCTAACAGGATGAATGGTATGATGACAAAAGAGGGAAGTGATTCCAACAATTGTAATTTCATGTCACTGGCATCTTTGAAAATATGTTGTAAATCTCCCAAAATAGGAGATATGGCTAATCCTGGTAAAGAGGTTACTACGGATAGCGAATATATAGCGATAAGTGAAAATAGGGTAATGGTTCCGATTCCTGTTTTAATTTTCATGACCTTGTTAACGTAATGGTGTGAATGTATTGTTTAACTTGTTGTAGCATATCTGTCCGTTGTTCCGGAGTGGAGCGAATTACGTCTCCTAAAATCAAATGTCCAATGATTTCTATCCCGCAGAAATTGAATATCCCAACAGAAAATTGTTTCTGTATCAGATGTAACATCCCTGTTTGTTCATATTCATTGTAATTACTTCCCATCGTGTTGATAATAATGGCCTGTTTGTCAGTCAATAGAGGAATCACCCCTTTGGAAGAGTAAGAGTAAGCAAATCCCATGGAAAATACTTTATCTATATATCCTTTTAACAGGGCAGGCATGGATACCCACCAGATAGGAAAAATGAAAACCAATCTGTCTGCTTCTTTGATACGTTGTTGTTGTTTTGTTATATCAACAGGAATATTCCCTGCATGTATCTGTTGTAAATCTTTTTCTCGTAACAGAGGGTCAAAACCGGACGAATAAAGGTTACAGATATCGAGAATTTCGCCTGTAGAATAAAGTTCATCAGTCACTTGTTCCAGTATGGCTTTATTGAAACTTTTTTCGTTGGGATGACAATAAATAATAAAATAATTCATAATGAGGTATAGTTATGGTTATACCTCTTGTTGTTCCAATAATAATGCCATTAAAAAAGTAAAAAAAATAGGAGAATTAGTGAGTTATTGTGTCTGGAAATTCAATGATAAATACATCTTCTAATTGTCGTTTCATGAAAAAATGTTCCCGAGCATATCGTTCCAAATAATTGTCATCAGTTTCGATACGTTTGATTATGGTACTGTCAGAAGCTATTTGGGCAGCTAAACTGTCTCGTTGCCGAATCGCTAGTTCTAATTTTTTATCCAGTTCCCGTTTGTCTTGAAGACTACCATTGTCTAAAAAAATAAACAGTATGGCGAATATAATGGTGGCAGCAATGATAATTTGCGTATTGGTAAATAGTTTGATATGTTTGTTTCGCTTTTTATTCATTACTTTGAAAAATTATAAAAATGGTTGATGGGACCGTGACCGGAACCATAATGAAATTTACTCCCATCTTTAAGTGCTTCATGTAAAAATTGTTCTCCTTTTCTTACGGCCTCTACTAAAGAATAATCTTGTGCCAAATAAGCTGTAATGGCTGCGCTTAAAGAACATCCTGTCCCATGCGTATTCACCGTATTTAGACGAGGGAATGAGAAACAATGAGGTAGCGGAGAGGAATAATCGAATAAATAATCGGTTACGGTATCTTCAGACAAATGGCCTGCTTTTATAAGAGTTGCTTTAGGTCCCCAAGAGGCAATTGCTTCTGCTACTTCTGAAAATTGTTCTTCTGAGGTTATTTGAACCTTTGAAATTAATGCCGCCTCCGGAATATTTGGTGTAACTAATTCTGCCAAGGGGAATAGCTTTTCTAAAATGGCCTGAACAGTATCCGGCTCTATTAAAGCATTTCCTGAAGTAGAAACCATAACCGGATCCAAAACATAATGTTTAATATTATATTCTTTTAATATGCGAGATACCTTCTCTACAATAGCACGAGAATACAACATTCCACTTTTTACTGCACGAACAGGCATATCGTCTAATACTGTCCGCATTTGTTGTTCTACCATTTGAGGTGAAACGGCCTCTATGGCACGAACTTGATGAGTGTTTTGTGCTGTTATGGCTGTTATGGCTGTTGTTCCGTAAGCACCACAAGCTGCTGCACTTTTCATATCTGCCTGTATGCCTGCTCCCGCTCCACTGTCCGAACCAGCTATTGACAATATGATATGTGGGGTAAATTTACTCATGCCGTTTCGTGTATGTATCCGTAAAAATCTCGATTTAAAGGAACTCCCTGGTTGTCTATCCAACATAATTTCTCGGCATAGGGAGTTATATGTCCGATGCAATAGGGCAAATATCCGAATTTTTTATAAAATAAACTTGAAAATTTATCTTTAAAGTTGTTTTCTACTGTTATTAACAGGGTGTAGTCTTCTCCTCCGCATAGAGCCAACTCTAAGATATCATACCCTTTCTTTTTACATAGAGTTTGTAAAGATGTTGAGGTGGGAATCTTAGAGATGTTTATCTCGGCTCCGACACCAGATGCCTGGAGAATATGTCGTAAATCTTTTGCAATACCGTCTGATATATCCATCATGGCATGAACTTCAGGAAGGCTTCCCAACCATTGAGCTTCTTGAACGAGTATGGGAGGAGTGTAGTGACGTTGTATTAGGGGAATTTGTTCGGGGAAATAAGGACGTGGTTGGGTTTGTATGATTCGTAAACCACCTGCGCTGTCTCCCAAATCATTCAATACGAAAATTGCATCTCCTGGTTGTGCTGTATTTCTTCGTTTGATGTGTTGGTTGTTACTTTTTCCTATTACAGTGACATTTAAAGCAATTTCACCTGAGGTAGATACGGTATCTCCTCCAAGTAAAGGGGTGGCACAAATTTCGGATGCTTTATTATATCCCATAGAAAAATTCTCCATCCATTTCTGGTCAATTTTATGATTGACGGCAATGGATAGAAAAGAGCCTAATGGAGTAGCTCCCATAGCCGATATGTCGCTGATGTTTACAGCTAAAGTTTTATATCCTAATTCTTGTGGTGATATTTGATCAAACAGGAAGTGACTTCCTTCCATCAACATATCGGTTGAAACTACCCATGATTCAGAATCTGAAACAGGAATGATGGCACAATCATCACCGATACCTTCTGCTTTTTGGGCCGATTTTTGAAATGTATTTTGGGATAGAATACGTATGATTTCGATTTCGTCGAGATTCATCTCTAATGTTATTTTTATGTTATTTATTATTTAGGAGAAATAAAATTATAAGGGTATGAATTTCATAAATTCAAGCAGGGATAAACCTATTAAAAAAATTACTGTTTTTCTTTTTTAAATTCGCTTGTTCTCCCCTTTTTAATAGTCAACAAAGATATAAAAAATGATTATCTTTGTTAAATTAAAAGAAATAGTTATGAAAATATTGATTGTCAATGGTCCCAATTTGAATTTGTTGGGGAAACGTGAACCTGGTATTTATGGAAATAGAACTTTTGAAGATTATTTGGCTGATCTGCGAAAAGAATTTCCTGAGATAACCATTGATTATTTCCAATCGAACATAGAAGGAGAGATTATTAATGCCCTACATGCAGCGGATGGCTCTTATGAAGGAGTTGTATTGAATGCCGGAGCTTACACACATACTTCTATTGCCATTGCCGATGCTATAGGAGGAATTTCAGTCCCGGTAGTGGAAATTCATATTTCATGCATATTGTCTCGGGAGCCATTTCGTCATGTGTCATTGATTGCTCCTAAATGTATCGGGTCAATTATGGGATTTGGTCTCCAATCGTATAAGTTGGGGATATTGAGTTTTGTTTGTAAATAGAGGATATGAAGAGAAAAACAAAAATAGTGGCTACGATATCGGATATGCGGTGCGATGTCGAATTTATAGAAAAATTATACCACGCAGGGATGAATGTAGTTCGTATTAATTCCGCACATGCCGATATTGAAGGGGCTACACGCATTGTAAATAATGTACGGGCAGTGTCGGAAAAAATAGCTATTTTAATTGATACGAAAGGTCCGGAAATACGAACAACAAAAACAAGTCCTAAGGAAGGTTTTGCCGTACAATTGGGGGATGAGATAGCTATTCGTGGAGGGAATGAGATAAGTACCCAGGAATGTATCTATGTTACGGATGCCAATATTTATGAGGATGTTCCTGTGGGAGCTTCCTTGCTGATTGATGATGGTGATATTGCTTTGGAAATAGTAGGAAAAAGAGAGGATAGTTTAGTCGCCCGTGTGAAGAACAGAGGAGTCATAAAGAGTTCCAAAAGTGTTAATGTTCCCAATGTATCCATTTCGTTACCTTCCATTACAGAACGAGATGAAAAATTTATTCGTTGGGCGATAGATATGAATCTCGATTTTATTGCGCATTCTTTTGTTCGGACAAAAGAGGATGTATTGGCTGTACAAAAGATTATTGATGAATATAACAGTCCAATAAAAATTATTTCTAAGATAGAGAATCAGGAGGGGGTTAATAATATAGATGAGATACTTGAATATACCTATGGAGTGATGGTAGCTCGAGGGGATTTGGGAGTAGAAATACCTGAAGAGCAGATTCCTATCATACAGCGTACCTTGGTTAAGAAATGCGTGGAATACAAAAAACCGGTCATTATTGCTACTCAGATGTTACAAAGTATGATTACCAATCCACGACCTACTCGAGCAGAAATTAGTGATATTGCAAACGCTATTTATCAGCGAACGGATGCGATTATGTTGAGCGGGGAAACAGCGAATGGAGATTATCCTGTGGAAGCAGTGGAAACGATGGATCGGGTGGCTTCAGAAATAGAAAAGGATACAAGACCATTAGAGGATGTGAATATGGTCCGTATTAATAATGAAATTACGGCACAACTTTCTCGTTCTACGGTACGGGCTTGTATGAATTTACCGGTAAAAGCGGTTGTTATCGATACTCTGTCAGGTCGTACAGGGCGTTATTTGGCTGCATTTCGAGGAGCTAAACCTGTTTATGCAGTTTGCTATCGAAAGCATGTGATGCGAGAATTGGCACTTTCTTATGGTATTTTCCCAGAATATCAGGAACCGTCCTTCACCCATCGGAATTTCTTATTCAATATTCTTACTAAATTGGAAGATAATAAAATTTTGACAAAAGAAGATCTTATAGTTGTTGTCGGAGGAGATTTTGGAGCTGCCAAAGGGGCCTCTTTTATGGAAATTAGTAATGTTTTAAGCTTGCAACATAAATATTTGGGATAATTATGGAGAGAATAATCAATCATTCAGAACTGCTTTTGAATGGAGACGGTTCTGTATTCCATTTACATTTAAAACCCGGAGATGTGGGGGATTATATTATTTTGGTAGGAGATCCTTCAAGAGTGACTTTAGTCTCTTCTTTTTTTTCTGAAGTGGAAAAGACGGTCGCAAATAGAGAGTTTGTTTCTTCTATAGGGTGGTATGGAAGTAAACGGATTACGGTTGTTTCTACGGGTATAGGTCAAGATAACATAGACATTGTTTTGAATGAATTGGATGCGTTGGTGAATGTGGATTTTGAAACTATGCAAGTTCGAGATCGTGTAGAGTCCTTGAAATTGATACGTTTGGGTACTTCCGGAGCCGTTCGCTCGGATTTGAAAGAAGGCGATTTTGTCTTGAGCAGTATTTCAGTAGGGATTGATTCTTTATTGAGGTTTTATGCAGAGTCAGAGTCTGTTTGCTTATTAGATTTTGAAGAGGCTTTTATGAAACAGATGAATTGGCATTCTGATTTGTCAAGACCTTACGCTGTTGCAGCGGATGTTTCTTTGGCTTCTCTTTTTTCTGATATGGTTATTGAAGGAGTTACTTTATCAGCTCCTGGATTTTATGCACCTCAGGGACGTTGGTTGCGATTACGTCCGCTTTTTACCGATTTGGTGAGTCGTTTGCAGCAGTTTGAATTTCAGGGGAAAA
>CASFOM010000265.1 GCA_949296295.1 uncultured Alistipes sp.
AATGGTTAAAGGCACCGTAGCTTAATTGAATAGAGCATCTGACTACGGATCAGAAGGTTACAGGTTTGAGTCCTGTCGGTGTCACTTAGAAAATAAAGAGTCATATTAATTATGACTCTTTATTTTTATAGGGTATATACCTTTTCCCTTTTGAATTCTATTTATATCTTTTACAATCATTCTCTTGCAACAATCTCATAATATCTTATAATCAAAACTTAAATTGAACCGAATACATATCCTCATCTAATTTACAAAGGCATTATTTTCTCCAAGAGACAATACTCTCAATCAAAAAAACTTCAGATCCCATTGAGTTTCCGGTTATTCAAACGTATAAAATGATAAAAAGTCCTATTTTTCACTTTCCTCCAACAAAAAATATTTTTAGCGTGACCCCCCATTTTTTAAAGTTCAAAATTGTTTCATAATGATTGATAATTCCTGTCTTCTGTTTACATATACCTGTTTTTATGATTATTTTTATTTTAGAATGAATTTATTTCATAGACAAATACAAAACAAAAATGAATATATTTTTTTTAGAAGACATTAAAAAATATATAATTCATAAAATTTTTCGTATATTTGTCCCGTTGATACAATGTAACCAATGTATCCTAATTCTTTTCCTACATAAGGATAAGAAAGAAAGATTCAGGCGTGAGTTGTCATTTGTTTCAGTCCTAACGGTTTGCCAGAGCCTTGTTGATGAAATAAATGTTCAATCCACGCCTTTTTTATTGAAAACATTCTCTCAGAAAAATATTGTTCGTTATTAGCCCTATCCATAATTTATTTTTCCTCTTTATTGTTTCTTTATTTCAAGCTTCTTGCTTTTTGATATTGAATACACATCTTATCTTTTCTTCTATCGGTTATCTTGTTATTATGTTACAAAAATAGAGGAATAATAATTATATTTGCTATTTTTGTTTTATAGAGTTCTGTGCATCTTGAATTCTTTTGCCTTCATCAAACACTTTAAAACATAAACAAATAATATTCAATATATTAGATGCAAAAGACTCAAAATAATCATAGATAATCTTACAACATTGAGAATAAATAAACCAGGTATGGAAACAGAAAAAGTAATAGGAATAGGTGAAATTTTATGGGATGTATTTCCTGATGGAAAAAAAACCTTAGGAGGTGCTCCTGCAAATTTTGCATATCACGTATCAAACTTTGGCTTTGACAGTTATACCATCAGTGCAATAGGAAAAGACGATTTAGGGAAAGAAATATTATCCGTATTTCATCACAAGAAACTATTGACAAAGGGAATAGAGATAATAGATTACCCTACCGGAACAGTTCATATTCAGTTAGACAATGCCGGTATTCCTGTATATGACATTACTTCGAACGTTGCCTGGGATTATATTTCGTTCTCCCCTATTTTACACGATTTAGCAAAACAAGCAAAAGCAGGTTGTTTCGGTTCATTGGCTCAACGTACAGAAGTTTCCAGGACAACCATTACCCAATTTTTGAAAGCCATGCCAAGCAATAGTTATAAAATTTTTGACATTAATCTTCGAGGAACATTCTATACCCCAGAAATTATAGAAAAAGGATTGAAACAGTGTAATATTTTAAAAATAAACAAAGAAGAATTGAACTGGATAATACAAACATGGAAATTACCTATCAATGAACAAGATGCTTGTTCCATTCTATTAAAACAATACGATTTATGTGTATTAATTCTTACTTGTGGGACAGATGGTAGTTATGTATTCTCTTCAAATGAAACTTCTTTTTTAGAAACTCCTCAGGTAAACGTAATCGATACGGTAGGAGCAGGAGATTCTTTTACTGCCGCTTTTTGTGCTGCCCTATTAAAAGGGAAGGACATGTTTGAATCTCATCGTTTTGCTGTGGACGTATCTGCATTCGTCTGTTCTCAACAAGGAGCCATGCCGGAATTACCTGCAGAGCTAAAAAACAGACTATCAATATAACCTAAAAATATAAAAAAACTATTCATCAAGAAATCTAGTCAAAAAAATTACAGAGTAAAACTCATCCATTCAATAATTTCAACCCATTATAAACACCTCTTCCAAAAAACAATAAAAATACAAGACAAGCATTTATAAAATTGCTTTTTCAAAAAATAATACCTACCTTTGTTTTGTTCATAATCAGAAACCAAGTTTCAAAATATGAAAACAACCACTGATACAAAATATCAAATACCCATCGTACGAAAAACATTCGATTTACTTGAACTGTTAATCCAGTATCCTTCAGGACTAACTATGCAAGAAATTATGAATAAAAGGAAACAACCTAAAACAACATTATTTCGGCTGCTAAGTTCCTTGTACGAAATGGGGTATTTAGGAAAGAACAATGAAACCCAACAATTTTATCTGTCAAGAAAATTTTTAAGAATAGGGTTAGCTGCTCTCGGAGAATCAAATATTGTAGAACAATCTCTACCTCCCATGCGAGCACTACGAGATGAAATAAAGGAAAGTATTATGTTGGGAGTATTTATGGATAATAAAGTAGTGTTATTGGAACAGGTATTGGGTTCCCATAACTTTACTTTTCTACTTCGACCAGGAACTGATTTTTGCCTTCATGCTTCAGCTCCAGGAAAACTTTTCCTGGCCTACCTTCCCTCTAAAGAACTACGACAAATCTTAACACAAATCAACTATACCCCTTTCAACGAACGAACCATAACCTGTGAAGAACAATTACAAACAGAACTAACTACTATTCGACAAAATGGTTATGCCGTAGATCTCGAAGAAGAAATGAGTGGAGTACATTGTATTGCTGCTCCTATTTTTAATCAATTCGGATACATTACAGCCACAATATGGACATCCGGTCCTTCAGGAAGATTAACACAAAAATTATTTCCTGAAATCGGACAGAAGTTAATCGATACCGCCAATAAAATATCCTCCAATTTAGGCTTTGTTCCCAATTCCGATCAGTTGAACTACTCCAAAATATAATATGCCATGAAAAAACGACTTACCCTCCTAATTGTATTTCCAATACTATGGAGCTTATTGCCCTTCATAGGGAAAGGACAACAAGAAACCATGAATCCCAAACAGATATTTTTGACCACACAGGCATTAAATCAATTATCAGGTCAAAAAATATTATTTGTAGAACGGGAACAGTATCGTCCTGACCACCACAATACTGCCACCATCTTTCAAAAAGGCGAGATCAATGAAAATAGCTTTACTCCAGGGGGAGCTTTAAAAATTTTTGATGTAGATACCCGTAAAATTCAGACACTAATTGAATTGAAAGATGGAGTCATCCGAGATCCTGAATTATCTTTTGATGGAAAAAAAATTATTTTCTCCATGAGAAAAAACAAGGATGATGACTATCATATTTACGAAATCAACATCGATGGAAGTGGATTAAAACAGTTAACCAAAGCTTCTGGAGTCTCTGATATAGATCCCTTGTATCTTCCTGATGGAGGTATTGTTTTCAGTTCTACCCGACAACCTAAATATTGTATGTGTAACCGGCACATTATGGCCAATTTATACCGTATGAATGCGGACGGTTCCAATATTACCCAAATCGGACGCAGTACCCTATTTGAAGGGCATTCTTCTTTGATGAATGACGGAAGGATATTGTATGATCGTTGGGAATATGTGGACAGAAACTTTGGAGATGCCCAAGGATTATGGACTGTTAATCCCGACGGGACAAAACATACTATTTATTATGGAAACAATACAGCTTCTCCAGGAGCAGTCATTGATGGCAGACAAATTCCAGGCAGTGACTTGGTTATTTGTATTTTTGGTTCTTGTCATGATCGTCCCTGGGGGGCTATGGCTCTGATAGATAGAAAACAAGGAGTAGATGGAGAAGCCCCTGTATTGCAAATTTGGCCTAAAGAGAGCCGTTCTTTAATGAAAAATGGAAATTTGGACAGCTTTAAATGGGTAAAAACATTTTTCGAAGATCCTTATCCTCTCAATGAAGAATACTTCTTGGTTTCCAGAACTATTTGGCATAAACACGACGGATGGAATGTATCCGATTGTAAAATGGGTATCTTTTTGGT
>CASFOM010000266.1 GCA_949296295.1 uncultured Alistipes sp.
AATAGCAAAGTATTTGGCTACGTCATTGGCAATAGAGAAGGTGGTTAATGTTCCGCGAGTCATAAGTAACTGTTTCCCGATTTCTACGATCTCAATCAATTTAGTCGGATCATTGTCTAAGTCGACCATATTACCGGCCTCTTTGGCAGCCTGAGTTCCGCTGTTCATGGCCACACCGACATCAGCCTGGGCAAGGGCCGGGGCATCGTTCGTACCATCCCCCATCATAGCAACCAGTTTCCCTGCTTGTTGTTCCCGTTTGATGTATTCCATCTTGTCTTCCGGTTTTGCTTCGGCGATAAAGTCATCCACTCCGGCTTTTTCAGCAATGTACTTAGCGGTTAAAGGATTGTCGCCTGTCACCATTACGGTTTTTACACCCATCTTACGGAGACGTTTAAAACGTTCCCGAATACCGGTCTTGATAATGTCCTGTAATTCAATTACCCCTTGCACTTGTTCGTCGGAGCAAACCACCAAAGGGGTCCCTCCATTGGCTGAAATCTTTTGAACGATTTCATCAATCTCCTGAGGGAAAGTATGTCCGGCCTCAGTAACGATTTTTCGGATTGCTTCGGTAGCTCCTTTACGGATACGGATTCCGTTTGGCATGTTCACGCCGGAACAACGGGTTTCGGCCGTAAATTGGACCATATGTACCCCTATCATTTCCCGAGGATCCACTTTGACCCCTTGTTCTGAACCGAGTTCTACAATGGATTTACCTTCTGGAGTCTGGTCTGCAACAGATGAAAGAACGCACATTCGTACAAATGATTCGAATTTTTTTTCTTGTACGGGATAGAATCGTGTCGCTTTTCGGTTCCCAATAGTAATAGTTCCTGTTTTATCCAATAACAAGGTGTCAATGTCACCTGCCGTTTCTACGGCTTTACCTGATTTGGTAATCACATTTGCCCGCAAGGCCCGATCCATCCCAGCTATACCGATAGCTGATAACAAACCTCCGATAGTCGTCGGAATTAAACAGACAAACAGTGAGATAAAAGCAGCAATTGTAATGTTGGCACCGATGTAATCCGCAAAGGGTTTTAGAGTGGCACAGACGATAACAAAAACTATTGTAAAACCTGCCAATAGAATGGTTAGCGCAATTTCGTTAGGTGTCTTCTGGCGAGAAGAACCTTCTACCAGAGCGATCATTTTGTCGAGAAAGCTTTCTCCTGGTTGGGCGGTCACTTTGACTAGAATGCGGTCGGAAAGGATTTTGGTCCCACCCGTTACTGAACTTTTATCACCACCCGCTTCGCGGATAACTGGAGCCGATTCTCCTGTGATGGCACTCTCGTCAATGGAAGCAAGGCCTTCAATAATCTCTCCGTCGGCAGGGATAGTATCGCCTGCCACGCATTCGAAAACATCTCCACGTTCCAATTCCGAACTACTTACAACTTGTATTTTCCCATTGCTGGTAACCAGTTTTGCAGGTGTTTCCTCTCTTGTTTTACGCAGAGAATCTGCCTGTGCCTTACCACGAGCCTCAGCAATTGCTTCTGCAAAATTGGCGAATAGAACCGTTAGCAATAAAACCACAAAGACAATCAGATTATACCAGAATGAACCTTGTGAATTGTCTCCCGAGACAGCAATATAGATAAGCATCAGTAACATGACGGTTGTTACTACTTCCACTGTGAACATGATCGGATTCTTGATCATCTTCCGTGGATCGAGTTTCCGGAAAGACTCTATTAAACTCGTTTTCAGAAGCTGTTTATCAAACAGCATATTGTTGATTTGTTTTTTCATCTTATTATTCCGTAATTAGAAACTTAAATAGTCCGCGATCGGACCCAATGCCAAAGCAGGGAAAAAAGAGAGTGCTGCAACAATAATGATCACCACAAAAGTCATCAACGAGAAAGTAAACGTATCGGTTTTCAATGTACCTGCACTTTCAGGAATGTATTTCTTCGAGGCAAGTAAACCGGCAATGGCAACCTGTCCTATGATTGGGAAATAGCGACCCATAATCAGCACAATACCTGTTGAAATATTCCAGAAAGGTGTGTTGTCGGCCAAACCTTCGAACCCGGATCCGTTGTTGGCTGCTGAAGATGTGTATTCATAGAGCATCTCGCTTAGTCCGTGGAACGAGGGGTTGTTGAACCATCCTATTTCCGGATTGATCGTTGCAATGGCGGAGGAGATACCTGTTCCTACCAGAATTAGGAATGGGTGCATTAGTACAACTAAAGTGGCAATTTTCATCTCTCGGGCTTCCACTTTTTTACCGAGGAATTCGGGAGTTCTTCCGACCATCAGACCACTAATAAATACGGCGATGATCAAGAAGGTAAAGTAGTTCATCCAACCGACACCTACACCACCGAACCAACAGTTGATCTGCATATTGAGCATTTGGAGCATTCCACTAAGCGGGGTTTGACTGTCATGCATCGAGTTTACAGATCCGTTTGAAGTAACGGTAGTCACCATACCCCACATGGCAGAAGCCCCCGATCCGATACGGATTTCCTTGCCTTCCATTGAGCCCAGGTCTTGAGCAATACCCATTTTGTCAATTTGGGGATTACCTCCCATTTCCTGAGGAACGGACACACATACGCCAACCGTAAAAGCAAAGAGCATAACTCCATAAATCCACGCAGCCAGTTTTCGACGACGAATATAGAAACCAAATGCCCATGCCATAGCCATTGGAATGATTAAAATAGACCAACATTCCAAGATATTGGTGAATGCATTGGGATTTTCAAGCGGATGCGATGAGTTTGTTCCAAAGTATCCTCCACCGTTGGTCCCGAGTTGTTTAATAGCAACG
>CASFOM010000267.1 GCA_949296295.1 uncultured Alistipes sp.
GTCCGTATGCTCAATATCAGTTGCCTTCAGATGTAAACTATTCATGGGGCTTTACATTGGTTCCGATTCGTAATTTTACGGAGATACCTACCCACAACGGTTACTCTTATCGGTAATTTCGTATCCGAAAAATAATTGTAGAATCAAATAAAGAAGTGGTCAGATTTTATAATCTGACCACTTCTTTTTGCCATGTTTGGAGTGAATAAATGCAAAATAAGAAGATGGGGACAACAGAGTTCGCTAATTCTGAACTCTTAAAATAACGTAATGGAGGACAATGATTTTACATTCTAATTGTTGGTTCCTTTTTTGTAAAAAATACTATAAACATATTTTATGCCGTTTTATTGGTGAAGAAAAAATGAAGTAAAAATATCTGTATAAAGTTTGATTGGTATTTTTTTTGAAAAAGATAGAAAAGAAATAAATAAAATTTTTCTACGGTTTTATTTTTATTTCTCGAATTAAATATTTATTTTTAAAAATGTGTTAGGGGGCTAACCAACAAAATTTTATGCAAAAATACGTGTCGCATCAATTGTTTCGTAAATATCAATGGAGTTATTCCATAAGTATCGCTGTTGTAGCAGCAATAGCTATTGCTGCCGGTATGTCGGGATTATGGGTGCCGTTGGGGGTTGTCTGCGCTTTTACAGGAGCATGGATGGCATGGAGATACATTCGTCCCTATACTCTTCGGAATTATCTTCTTACAGGAGTTTTAACCTCTGTCTTGTCTCATCTGCTTTGTGTAACTCTTTGTGTATTGGTCTTTAGCACAGGAGCCAGTATATTCGGTAATATGTTTGATTTGATGGAGTATGTCCTGATTGAGAATCTGCTTTTCCTGATAATCTCTTTGCCGTTATATGTGTTGGTCGCTTTGTTGATGTGGTGGATTCTTGTCCATCGTCACGAAGGACAGGAGAATTAATTTACCGCATCAGGTAAATATCTTTTATGACAAGATGTAGAAACAATCTCAATAGAGTTGTTTCTACATCTTGTTCCGTTTTGTTCCTTCCTTATACGATTCAGTCATTTCATTCCCGCTTATATTTTTGAGGGGCATTGACCGGAGAAAGCAAAGGGTCACCGTTGAAAAAACGAAGGATGTTTTCAGAAGCGTATCGAGCCATTTCAATACGGGTATCAACGGTTTGTGTCCCTATGTGAGGGACACAAATGGTATTTTCCAACGTTAATAGTTCCGGAGAGACTTTTCCGTCCCCCTTTTCATATACATCCAATGCGGCACCGGCAATAACGCCCTGTTGCAAAGCATTGATAAGTGCTTGTTCATCGATCAAGGAACCTCTGGCTGTATTGATTAACAGAGCAGTAGGTTTCATGCGGGCCAGCTCTGCCGCCCCGATCATCTTTCGAGTTTCGGGAGTAGCAGGAGCATTTAATGACACTACGTCACTGGTACGCAACAGTTCATCCAAGGAAAGATAACGGGCATGAAAACGGTTTTCCGTTACGGTATCTACTCTTTTCCTGTTGTGATAGGCTATGGTCATTCCTGCTGCTACGGCTCGTCGGGCCAAGGCTTGACCGATACGTCCCATACCTATAATGCCTAACTGTTTCCCGAAAAGGGTAGTCCCTAAATGATTCAGAATACCCCATTCATATTGTTCTTTCTCCTTTCGTAACGTACGGTCGCAGAAAACAATCCGTCGGGCGGCAGCTGTCATGAGTCCCATCGCCAACTCTGCTGTGGGCTCGGTTACAGGATCGGGAGTATTGGTTACTACAATTCCCTGTCGGGTGGCTGCTTCTATGTCTATATTATCGTACCCTACTCCGAAATTGGCGATGATGCGTAGTCGATGACCGCATTGTTCCAAAAGAGTTTTGTCGATGTATGGACCTGAGAAGAAGGCGAGTAAAGCGTCTGCTTCTCGTAACTCCATCATTAATTCTTCCCGGGAGAAATAGTCTCGTGCGGGGTGAATCAATTTGAAATGGGGTTCCAGTATGCTGAATCCTTCGGGGAGCATTTTCCCGGCGATGACTACTCTTTTTTTCATTCCTGTAATAGTTTATTCTGTTTTGAAAACAAGGCGGTTTTAAGAATCCGTTTCAAACGATTCCTGAATGATTTGAACCGGACTCTGAATCGATGGAGGTCTTGTGTTATACATACAGACTGTCGTGTATGTGATTCCTTCACCGGTAAAGGTAGGAAAAAAAGAGGGTTTTCTCAAGAACGGGATTATCCTTTGGAGGCTCGCATGGAAGATAGTCGGGCTTCTGTTTGCCGCAACAGCCACTGATCTACTTCATGACGGTAAAGTCTCAGTTTCATTTCCGGCATATATTTCCCGTCGATATAGCTGTGTAGTGTAAGTTCTTTTTGTGCAATCAATGCGTAAATCTGTAAACGGCTCAGACCGGTATAACGTGCGGTTTCTCCCACACTCATCCGGATTAAGGCGGATGGTTTTCTTTTTTTCATAGGAAGGGATGGTTTGAAAAATCTGTACATGTGCGGGAAATCAATGATAACCCGCTGATAAGATTGTTTTTTTTGAAGGATTTTGTTGCGTAAGTTGGTCTGTTTCGGGGAGAAACAGATTTATTCAATGGCGTTTATTAACGCAGGGAAGCTCCTCGAAATTCAATACAACGACAGAGTCGTCCGATGCGGTCCAAGGTGCGGATGCCGTATCGTTCTCCGATTTGTTCCGGGGTTAGATTGGTGGAAGCGAAAACCGGTTTTAACCGGTCTTCCGCGGCAGCCATGATCTGGGAGAAGCCTTCGTATCGTATGCCGTAGTCGTTGATGGGCGGTTCTGTTCCTACATCATCGATGATGGGGTATCGTACAAATTTCAATACATCGAGTACAGTAAGAGGTTCCTCTTCAGTAACCGGACGTACCTCCTGTTGCCGTCGGGTGAATTCGTCGGCGGCATAGGCTTTGGCGTCCCTGTCCTTCATGGCGAGCAGAGCAGGTATCATGTAACGGATAATAACGCTTTTCCCTCGTCCACAATCTCCGTAAAGGAACAATCCTTTTCCGTGCGTGTCTCCCATCCATTCGATGACGGAGCGGTATTCGGGCAGCATACGGAAAGGACGTGCCGTAGCGTCGAGCTCACAAAACAGACGGGTAAACAGAGCAGTACATTGATCGTATCCTCCCCAGGAGAGAGGTTCTTGTCGGCGAGGTAATGTTCTAAATCCGGAACGGGGGAAAGAGATGATGTTCATTGGTCTTTAAATTTGGATAAGATTTGAGCGGTTTGTCCCATAGAGGTATGTAGGGGTGTTTTTCTTGACCGGTACAGCTCCATGTTCAACCAGTTATTGAAATGTCTCAGAAGATCGGTGCGGTTTTTTCGGGTACATCCTTCGGAGGCTAACTTGTCGCAAAACCGTATGGCCCATTGTTCTATTTCTTGCGGGACGAGTCCGAATCGGCGGCATATGGCTTCCGATTGCGTTCCTTTCGCTGTTAATAGGGATAGAAATTCTGTCTCGTCCGCAGTACGGTTGTCTGTTTGTTTGGATTCTTTAGTCGGTTGGCTGATGTTGTCGTTTCTTTTTTTCCGGTTGTTCCCGGAGGAAGAAGGGGGTGTGCTTTCTTCTTTTTCCTCTCCTTCCTTGGACGTCGAAATGTTTTCGGAGTCATTCCTGGACTCTCCCGAGTTGTCGATAATGACAATGTTATGGCGGTTTTCCGGAGAAATCAAAAGCAGTTCGGCCCGTAATTCTATCCGGCTTCGTTTGGCTGCGGCCTCTAAATATCGTTTTTGTATCTCACGAGAGGTCAGTATGCCATAACGTTGAAAGAGGGTTTTGTCGAAGAAGTCGCGTTCGGCCAGCTCTTCCACTACCTGTTCGGCCAATTCTGCCGTACATCCGTCTCCGGCGCGTTTGGCGAACAGCAGTGCTTCATCTTTGCCCCAGGAACAATAATACCCTTTTCCCCGATAGATGCGGCAGAGCAGACGTATGGCAATATTTTCTCCGCGAAGTCCGAATCGGGCTCCTAAAAATTCTATTTTGTCATTATCGAAGAAATCTACATCGAAGGCGAAATAATCCAATCCTATTTTCAGGTTAGCCATAGCAGTAAGGATTCAGTTTTGTATTAAAAAAAGTAGAAAAGGGAAAGAGGGTGAGAAAAAGTATTTTCTTTAAGAACTTGAGTCTTTTCCTGAATATGGATTGTCGGTTTTTGAGGTAAATACTTTTGGTCACCCTCGGTAAATCAGTCGATGGATTCCTCTAAACTTGCGAGAAAGGAGTCATCCGCTTCGGGAGAGGAAGCGAGGGGAACAATGCGTAAACAGTTGACACGAGTGAAACAGTCGGCATGCTCTTCTCCGGTGTTTCGGTCGGCAATTAAGGTTCCCGAAAGGGCGTATCCCAAAGATACTCGTTCGCCTTCCTGTAATTCATCGGCACGAGCGCTCATCTCTTCTCCTGCTACCCTGAATTTTACATAGTCATCAAAGATACGTCCGGTGCGGGTTGTTTCCTGAATATGAAGAATAATACCTCGTTGAGGGATTGTTGTGCCATCTTTTCTCAGATAGTCTTCTTGGCGGACCTTATATACGGTCCCGGTCATCATGTTCATAATGGTAAGAATTAAGTGTTGTATTTTAAAGGAGGGGGTTTATACCCATGATATTTCCCTGCTTTTTTGTTAAGGGAAAAGGATATCCTGCTTTTTATTTTATGTAAAAAGCGGGTACAGAGCCTGAAGAGGTCAGGAAAAGTTGAAAAACAATGGTGAAAAATGGATTTTAAATTGTTTTTACAACTTTGTTGAGAATAAAAATCCTTTTGAATTTCTTGAATTAAGAAATTCGGCTCGATGCTTTGTGTCTATGGGGCTGTTTATACTGTTTTCTCGGATTGCTCAAGCCATCTTTCTGGGGTAAACAGCGTCAGACAGCGTAGGTATAGTCATCAAATCATTCGAGAAATAAATCTGAACCGCAGGAACGGAAAATTGTAATTCCGGGACAGAGGTTTTGATTTATAACCACTTGTTTACGGCATCGGTTAAATCCGTTTCTCCGGGGCGGTAGAGGGGTCTGAGCAGACAGAGGTCGGCTCGACAATGGGTTTCAAACAGGGCGGGTCGGTTATGGGCTGGTTGCTGAACACATTGGACATGGGTTACGGTTTCGAAAGAAACGAGGCAAGGTTGTCCGGTTATATCGGTTTCGAACCAGCTTCTTTTTTGATAGGCATCACCGGTAATGTCGGCGATGATTTCTGCAATTTCCCGGCATTGTTCAGTAGAAGGGGGTTCCATGATTGTCATTCATTGAAAAGTCGTTGAAGGTCGCTGCGCCGGTAGAATAGCTTGTGTCCTATTTTTACGGGTTTAAGATTTCCTGTTCGTCCCCAGTTGTAGAGGGTGGCTACGGTGACGGAGAGTAGTCGGGCGGTCTCTTTTCGTGACAGGTATTCCTCTTTTTGTTTGGCGTTTTTTTGTTGTTCCTGGAGTGTTTCCCGCATCAGTTGGCGTAAGTCATCCAAAGATACAGCTACCGTGATTTGACAGTTGGGCCGCAACAGGGTGTTCAGGTTGAGCGTAGCGGCAGATTGATTGTTTTTCTTGTTCATGGTTGAAAAAATATAAAGTTTGTGTCATATTTCAATTTAAGGGAAACGGGTTTTTAAGACGCAGAAGGGGGCCGTTTACCGTTTTTTGCTCTGTACGTAGTATGTTGTGATAAAAAAATAGGATTATTTTTTTATTGTTGCATGAAATTTGCATGGGATTTCTTGTCTGAAGAACCACTCTTTAGCTTCTAAATGCATTGATTTCATGAGATTTGTTTTTTTATGCTGATAAGAAAGAATGGTAAGAAAAGAGAGGGGAAATTGAAAGGGGAGAAGCTCTGTTCTTGAATGCGATTGGGGGGTGATGGACGATAAAATTATTTTTTATGTTTGTATTTCTCATTTTATTTTGATAAGTTTGCGTATATTCTCTGGTTTTATATTGCAAATATAGAGTTTTGTTCTGTAATATACAAATAAAATTTAGAATAAATTACTGTAAAAAACTTAAATGGCTATTGAAATGACTGTGAAAGAAAGACTTAAGGAATTTATAAAACATGAAAATATGGGACAGGGACGATTTGAAAAAAGTTGCGGGCTTTCCAATGGTTACGTAAATAATATCCGCCGTTCGATACAGCCCGATAAATTACAGAAAATAGCTCGATGCTATCCGCACCTGAATACCGGATGGTTGATGACGGGGGAGGGTGATATGCTTAAACCTGTGTTCCTGAATGAGCCGGTACCTAATTTTGACCACCAGGGAGTGCCTTATTATGATGTTGATTTCATAGGAGGATTTGACTTGGTGGAGAACAATCAATCCGTCAATCCCGACTATCATATCGATTTCCCTCCCTACAACAAGGCCGATAGCTGGGTGAACATAACGGGTCATTCCATGGAACCGCTTATTTCTCATGGCGATATGATTGCCTTGAAGAAAATCGATGATTGGGAAACCTATATATTATATGGGGAGGTCTATGCTGTTGTTACCGACGCTTACCGAACAGTAAAGAAACTTCGCCGTTCCGACCGTGAGGGATTTATTCGTCTGGTTCCGATTAATCCTGAATACGATGAACAGGAGATTCGTTGTGAGGTGATTCGTTCTGTATTTCAGGTGGTGGGATGTGCCAAACGTATCTTTTGATGGAGCAGTTTCCTGTGTTGTTGGGGAAGAAAATAACTTTTGATTTTTAGTAGATTCCTGCTTTGAGATTAATTGTCCAGACTCTTAGGAATTTCGGAAGATTCCTCAAAGCAGGAATATAAAATGTTCGGAGCAATCGAAATTCGGTTGCTCCGTTTTTCTGTTTTTACCCTCCTGTTTTACGCAGGATGAATAACCCAATAAGTTTTTTCCCGATAAGTATGGTAAACAAAACCCCCAAAGCCCAAAACCCTTTCATTTGGGTTTTTTGCCACCAGGATAGTTTTTTTTCTACTTCGACTGTCTGGGTTTGTATTCGGTCCCGGTAAACGATACTGTCCCGATATATCACCTCTTTTTCGGTAGGAATTGCCTTTTTTTGCGGTTTGTTTTCCAAAGCGTGAAACAAATTTCCTTCCGGAGTGATTTTCGCTTCGGAGACAGCTAAGGAGGTTTCCAATCGGCTGGAGGTGTCCCGCACCGTTTGCCTGACCTGCTCAACCGGTATCTCCATCCATACCGTATCGGGCAGATATTCAGTCCGAACAACGGTCTCTACCCGAACACTGTCCTGTAAGGAAGGAGTGATGTGCCGGGTAGGGCAGCAGGCCGATAGCATTCCTGTAGCCATACTTATTATTCCCCACAGGTGTCTCATCGTTTTCTCAGGTATTTTGTCCAGGCCCAGCAAGGTCTTTGGTCTAAGTAATGGGGATTGAGCTGATTTCGGTAGGCTTCCCGTTCAAACGAGATGTTCCGATAGGCATTCCCCCAGGGCAGACGGATAAACCATTCGACAAGATACCAGATATAGAAAGGGATGACCAGCATTTCGCATTGTTGCCGTCCGTGAATCTGTTCATGCCGGATCAGCCGGGGTGAAAGGGTGATTCCTGTCCGTATGAAGATGAACGGCCAGAGGGTTACGGCACTGTATCCTTGCGCCAAAATGAGGTTGGAAAATTTGTTCTGTACGATTTTCATGGGTTTCTGTTATTAAGGAGCCTTCGGCTCTTGCAAGGTTATAAAGACAAGACTTGTTTCCGATTCTTTCCCTTCCGGTAGGAGACGTGAATCCAGGAAAGATTCTGTTCATTAATGAGCTGGTCAAACTCCAAACGGTCCCGGATAAAGTTAAAAAGACGTTCATTGTCCGCACAGGTAATATCGGCAGCCTCTCCCCGAAGGTGCTGACTGTTCCTGGCTCCTCCCACCCGTTGGTTCAGCTCGGGAGACCGAAACCCGCTGTTTACGGTAATGGGGATTCCTAAAGCCTCCCGCGCAGGGTCCAGAACGAAGTTGATTAAATCCGTCAAGGCTGCCCGAACGTCATCCGCAGGGAGGTTGTTAATCCCTTGTTTTTGTGCTGTTTCAGAGCGACATAGCTCCTCAATGGAAAAATGTTTCATAGTGTCTTAGGGTTTAAGGATGATTGTTGTCGGTGAGTAACGAGGCGATTTGTATGCCGCATTTCCGGATGTTTTTCCCTACGGCCACAGGATTCATCCTTTTGCTGCCGCAAAAAGAGATACCGAGTACTCCTAAGGGTTTCTCTCCGGCATAGAGGGCCAATAGAGCCATCTCATTCACGTCATTGGATTTGAACTTGAAAAAGAGACGTTCATCCGTTTTTTGAATGGAATCGATGGAGCCCCAGAAATACCCGTCCTCGAATACCTTGGCAATAAAAGGGTATTTCGACAGGCTGAAATTGGTATATTCCTCATCTACATTGGCAATCCCTT
This sequence comes from uncultured Alistipes sp., assembly GCA_949296295.1. GTDB lineage: Bacteria > Bacteroidota > Bacteroidia > Bacteroidales > Rikenellaceae > CASDZK01. The sequence continues at coordinate 8,449 of CASFOM010000267.1, forward strand.
CGGCAGTCTCCTCAATCCGCATATCTCCATATAGGAAAGGTAATCCGGAGGCAAGGTTTTTACTCCCGTTGTGCAGCTCGATTAACCAAACGCGGTCCGCATCCAAAATGTGGAGCAGTCGGTTCAACATCAACCGTATATCGGCATCGGCATCAATCCGTCGGGAGACGGCGTCATCGTGTTTGCTGGCCTGTACGGCTTCTACCTTGTCCAGCAGATAACGGGGATTTAACGTAAAAAAGAGCACGTACCCAGAAATCAGCAGGACAAACAACCCTTTGCAGATGGATAAGAATCCGTATTTCTGTTGCAGGTGGAGAAGTTTCTGTAACCACCCGATTCCCTTTTCCATATTTTCATTCATAATCTCGTGTTCTTGGGTTCCGTCCGATTAATGTTCCTGTTCCACCAACCGACGGAGCAGCTCATATTCATCCATACGCAAGGCATTGTTGTCCACTATCTGTTCAATTTCTTCAGCAGGGATAGGCTGAAAATGGATGGACGCCTCCTTGATTATATAAGCATTCAAGGTCTCTTCAGCAAGTTTTATCCCTTCCTCTCCTCCGTCGCATTGTTGTAAGGTGTCGTTTCTGTACGTTTCAGCATCCCGTTGCAAGGCGTTCAGCCGGTTTCTTAAATCAATGAGTTTGATTCTTGTGTCGCGGGATACCGTTCCTCCTCCCACAGATAAACGTGGGAGAAGACGGTTTAAGGCAAGCGCCTCATAGATAGTCATGGGCATCAGGCTTTAGGGGTTATCAGATTTCCTGTAAACTCAGCTACTATGGAAGCAATAGCGGTCATCTGAGCAGGATCAGCAGAGTTGATGTTTAATGCGGAATTGTTTTCTCCGGCGGCGAAACTGCCGATATATTCTCCTTCGGTAGTTCGTATGACACCGTTTAGAGCGATGATGGCCGTTTCATCACGAGAGGTTTTTACGTCAGCGGAAATGATGTGGTTTTCTTGTGTCGCTGTTGCTGTATAGTTAACAGCCTGATTGGTCTTTTCGATTTGCATGGTATTGTTTTTATTGGTTGATAATGAGTTCGAATTTGGCCCCTACATAGGTTTCGTTTGCACTGTCCCATCCGGGAACGGTTCCGGAGAGAACGAAATAGTGGTCGTTGTAAAAATCGTCATCGGTAATGCCGTAAGCCTGAACAATGGTTCCGGTGATTTCCGGTAAATTACCTGGCCGAGGACGTAATATGGTGGTCTTTAAGGTACACCAGATTTCTCCGCTTCCTTCCGGTCCGGGAATCCATGGGAAGGTATTGGGATCCAAATCGACACGAATGGAAAATTGTCCCCACTGATTGACCGTTGCCCGAGGATTTTTCTTGTAGGAGAGTCCCGGTAGAGGTTCTGTTGAACCCGATACGTTTCGGGAGAAAGAGATTCCTTTGAACCGTTTGTTGTCCTCCGTCAATTCCCCGTTTCCTACATCCAGGGAAACGGAAAAGAGTGTTCCGGGAATCTCCCCCAAAGGAGTATTGGCGGCGTCGTTTCGGAATAAGGCCCCCTGTACGGTGCATACATCAGCTCCCTGAACAGGATTTACCGCGATGAGTTCCATCCCGGCAGAAGCCGGATTGCTTCCGAGAAACACCTGCTGTTCCTTGTCCGTCTTTCCATATACGAACAGTCCGTAACGGCAATCGGCCGCTGTTAGTCCCAAGGCTTTGTACCAATAGGTGGACCCTGGGGAGAAAGAGAAATAAACCTTGGCATTGGCGATATCCAACCCATTGACGTACTGGTCCTGTTCTCCTGTTACGGAGGGGGCGTCAGCCCCGTGTCGGTATCCGGCAAACAGCCCTAAGTTAAAACAGTAACAGGCGGAAGTAATCGTCTCTCCGTCAATGACGATATTGGTTCCCGGGTGTCGTTTTAGCCGACATTTAAAGATGGGATATCCTGTAGCCGCTCCTTTGGAAGAGCTTGGCAGCCATTCAACAGGAGAGAAGTTGCTGTATATGTTGAAATAGGGTTCCGCTCCATCAATCAGTTCCCCGTCGGTACGGGGATATCCGTTCTCTTTAATCCGGAAGGCATATCCGTCTTTCCCTCCCGTTTTTGCCTTTACGATATAGTGCGAGAGATTGTTGGAGGCGATACCGATGGTATCTCGAATATCGTCTGCACGAAGATTGGTGGTAGGTAGTGTTTCGTAAATCATGTTTTTCCGGTTTATATCGGTTTGTGTTAGGCCGTAGCATACATGATGACAGTACCGGCGGCCTTGATGTCTTTTGCTTTCCAATCGACGGTGAGAAGGTTGGCGTTTGCCGCATCCCAGATGACGTAACTGTATCCTGCATTTTTTTGATGCAACAAATTCTGATTTCCGCTACGTATTATCATTTCTGCTGTGGCATTGCCGATGACTTGCTGGGTATTTTCGGCATTTGTTCCGAATATGGCTACGCCGTCAGGTGTGCGGAGGTATTTTCCGTAAGCAAGACGGAAATCCCCGACGATATCCCCTCCATTGTTGTTCATCATTCTGTCGGAGGTGTTGAAAGGAGGAGTTGTTGTGGGAGCTATCGTTTCGCTGCTGATGGAGTAGCTTGTGCTTCTTAATATGGGAGTTCGGTTGCCGGAAACATAGAAATTGTATTTTCCTCCTCCGCGGACATAGATGTATTCGGTAGAGGAAAGACCTAATTGTCCATATCCACCGATGGGATTTTTATCTGCAAATTTGAATACGTTGGAGAAAATGTTTCGGCTAATCTCGGTAGCTCCCCAGCCAGCTCCATTACTTTCTTCGACAAATCGGCATGTAAATCCTCTGGTATGGGTGGACCAAGAAGGTTTTGATAAATCGAGAGTAGCATGAACCTCAATCCGTGTCATCCTGTCTTTCGTAAGTTGTATGGTAACAGGATAATAGGTGTTTTCGTTGAGTGCCGTAGCATCAATGATGTATTTCCGTAGCAGATATCCGTTGTCAGATAGGAATCCGGCCAATTTGTCGGCGTCGTAGTAACAGACCTGATTGTTGTTGGTCCGGTATCCGAAAATTCCGGCGGGGATATTGGCATCCAGGGAATTGAGAAAATGTACTCCGTCCACGGTATCGGCATTTCCTCCGTTGGCGGGCATGGATGACGGTTTCCCGGTGATGGTGTCCCAAGTCAATTCGGAAGTTAATGCGAAGGTTCCGGCGGGAGAGGTGATTCTCCCGTTGGTTTTGAAAGTGAAATCCACCCATGATGTACCGGCATCATTGGTCCCGACGGATAGTATTGCCGGGCTGAATTGCGAGCGGGGATTGGTCAGACCGAGAGCTACGCGCGAGATATATCCATTCCCATTTTTATTTTTAGCGAGAAATACTTTACGGGAAATTGTTCCTGCATCTATGAGTTGACTGTCTGCGTCTGTAATTTCATTCATATTGTGCGAATGGGCAGCGGGTGTGAATGTGGATGGTTTCCCGGTAATTTCGTTCCATGTATAAGCGGGTTTGTTCGCTGCTTTGGCCCAGGCATAGACATCGGAGGCGGGACGGGCGTCGGAGAGCCGTCCGTCGGAAGAGAGTACCCGCGCATCCAACTCATTCCGTAATCCGGTAATGGCGCTGATGGGATGTTGGTCGTCAAGTGCCCGGCTGGCTTCGTCCAAAAGATTGTGATATACGGTTCCACCGCCAGAGGAAGGTTCTCCGGTATCTTCCCCGGTGGCATACATGACCATATACTCCTGAGCGAGAAATCTCCGGGAGTGCAAATCTTGATTGGTGTCGTAAGAGGCGAGCTTCCCGGCTTCTGCCGTTCCTGCGGAAGCGGCATGCAATCCGTCCACCGTATCGGCTTCCACAGATTCTTTTCCTTGTATCTCGTTCCAGGTATAGGAGGGCTTTGTCGCTGCTTTTGCCCAGGCGAATACGTCGGAGGCGGGACGGGCATCGGAGAGCCGTCCGTCGGAAGAGAGTACCCGATTATCCAACTCCTCCTGCAGTCCGGAGATGGCGGCA
>CASFOM010000268.1 GCA_949296295.1 uncultured Alistipes sp.
ACCTTTCGGTGAGAACGATTTTAAATTTACCACCAATCAAATCTGGACGGTGTATCAGGATGGTTCCATCGAATTACAGGCAGGCATTACGTCAAATCAACCCAACCTGATTCTCCCTCGGTTAGGTTATGTCATGCAAATTCCTCAATCATACGAAAACTTCTCTTACTATGGACGTGGACCTATCGACAACTACCCTGACAGAAAAAGCGGACAGTTTATCGAACAGCATAAGAACAAGGTTAAAAATGAATTTGTCAATTTCCCGAAACCACAAGATATGGGAAATCACGAAGACGTACGCTGGTGTGCTCTGACGAATGAAGCAGGAGCAGGAGCTCTATTCATTGCCAATGAGAAAATGTCGGTTTCCGCTCTTCCCTATTCTGCCCTTGACCTGATTCTTGCATCTCATCCCTATCAATTACCGACTACTCAAAACACCTATTTGCATTTGGATGTGGCCGTAACCGGATTAGGAGGGAACAGCTGCGGACAAGGTGGACCTTTAGCTCATGACCGGGTATTGGCCTCCCAACACAACTTCGGATTTATTATCCGGCCCACAGAAGGGAAAGAATTAACTTCAACAGCCAATGTAACCTCTGCAGGAGAGGTACCGCTTTCTGTCATGCGAGACAAGACAGGAGTTGTAACCATATCAGCCCCAAGAGAAAACGGAACCATCTGCTATGCCTTAAATAATGAAGAGCCTCAAACCTACGAAAATCCAATACCATTCCGACAAGGAGGTGTAATTACTGCCTGGTTTAAAAACTCTCCTGAAATAAAAGCCTCTGCTTCCTTCGGAAAAATAGAAAGCATTGCAACAACCGTTATTGATGCCAGCAGTCAGGAGTCGGGAGAGGGAGATGCCAACCATCTGACCGACGGGGACCCAAATACCATTTGGCATACCATGTATTCCGTTACCGTAGCCAAACATCCCCACTGGGTAATTTTAGATGCCGGAGAAGAAAAAACAATCAAAGGGTTTACTTATCTGCCCCGGCAAAACGGTGGAAACGGGAATATCAAAGATTATACTTTTGAAGTCAGTCTTGATGGTAAAAACTGGAATGAACCCGTTTCAAAAGGAACATTCCCCAATGATTCAAAAGAAAAACGGATTATGCTACAAACTCCGGTCAAAGCCCGTTACATCCGATTTACGGCTTTGAGTGAACAACATGGCCAGGATTTTGCTTCCGGAGCAGAATTGACCATATTAGCAGAATAGAAAAATCTTTTATTTTTTTAAATAAGGGAAGGGACTGTGTCAAAACAAAAATTGACATAGTCCCTTTTAATATGTTAAGAATTAGTAAAATAGAAGATATGAAGAATAATATGACAAAAGTTTACTGATACAAATAACTGTATCTGAATTTTCAAAATAATGTAGTAACTTACACCGACAATATAATATACCTTTTTGCAGATAAGAATCCTGAAAAATATTTCGAAACGATAAACAAGATATACAATAACCTGTTATTTCACAGATACGATGAAAAAGCTATTACTTCTTTTGTGGACAATATTTTATTACAGTGCATGTACATCTCAACGGAGCGAACAACCCCAATATGCTGAACCCGTCAAGTTAATTTTCGATACCGATATGGGACCTGACTACGATGATGTCGGAGCATTAGCTGTATTGCACGCTCTTGCCGATTCTGGTGAGGTACAGATTTTAGCCACGATATCTTCCAACAAACAGGAAAATTCCGTCCCTTGCATCGATGCAATCAATACCTATTTCTGCCGACCTGATATTCCAACAGGAGCTGTCAAAGGAGAAGGAGTATCTTTGGATACATGGCACAAAGGGGCAAAATGGACACAGGAACTCCCCGCACGATTTCGCCATGAAATAAAAAGCACCTCAGAAGCAGAAGATGCAGTAAAAGTATATCGTCGAATATTGAGTAAGCAACCGGATACAAGTGTCGTGATTGTAACAGCAGGATTCTTGACCAATCTAAAGAATCTATTACAATCGGAAGCAGATGAAAACAGCCCGCTCTCCGGAAAAGAATTAGTTGCGGCCAAAGTAAAACGATTAGTGTCCATGGCCGGACATTTCCCGGAAGGAAAAGAATTCAACATCATTACCGACCTTCCTGCCAGTCAATATGTTTTTGAGCAATGGCCAACGCCCATTCTGTTCAGCGGATTCGAAATCGGAGAAAAAATCATAACCGGACAAAAAACAGCCCAAATGAAACTTCCGTATCATCCGGTAAAGGAAGTTTATGCTTTATGTTTAGCTCAAGATAATCCCCTCGGACGATACAGCTGGGACCAATCTGCCGTATTGGTCGCTGTACGGGGAACCTCTCCCTGGTTCGACATAGAACATGGAATATTAACCATAAATTCAATGGACAGTACCAATCATTGGATACCAACATCCAAAGGTCGCCATGCTCGTTTAATCCTCAAAACCCCTGCAACAGAAATAGCAAATCTTATCGAGAATCTAATGATGCACCAACCTCCGAAATGATAAACCTTTTTATTACATCAAAAGGAACAGTAATAATGATGACTACATAATCATCATTACTGATTTCACCATATTACTCTACTGAACCCATATTATTTGATTTTCTGAAATCTCCTCCATCTATTTGAACATAATTCAATATATGTTTTATAAAACACCATTTTATTACTTTGGGAATATTCCATTTTTTATTAAATTGCAAAAACCATATAATAACTCCTTTAATTATTACATACCATGAAAAAGTGAAATAAACAAGCATTGATACATAACCAAAGGGAAACGATTTCCTCTTGTACATCGAATAACTGTAAAAATAGAATATTCAAAAATTAATCAGAAAATTATTATGGATTTCGAACATGAAGGTATTTCCACTATATTTCATTGGAGCGGAGGAGTATTAAGTATTACCATTGTGGTTTTATTAGTTTTAGTCGGATCGGTATTTTTTGTCTGGCCATGTCCTATATTGTGGTTAAGATACTTGCTTATCATTATTTTTATAGCTTCCATTATTGTCGGATTAGGTTATATGCCAATCCGATTAGAAGTTAATAACAAACAAATAACCCTAAAAAGATTGTTTGGTCCTTTAGAAATTCCTATAAATACAATTGTAGAAATTAATCAAATTCCAAAATCTGAAATCAATGGCTCCATAAGAACTTTCGGAAGTGGTGGTTTTTTTGGATATTTAGGTCAATTCAAAAATAATAGATTAGGATATTATACTATGTATGCAACGGAATTAAACAATCTGATACTCATTCGTACGAATAATAAAATATATGTGTTCAGTTGTACTCGTGCCAAAGAGTTGATTAAGTACATCAATTCAAAGCTGTAACCATAACCTGTACAACTCAAAATTCTATACTATCCCGATTGATAAATTATTTAAAAATTCTTTAGTTCCGTACAGATACCAACTTTCTATCGCTTTCAAAATTGTAATTTTGTTCTATCAAGAACACC
>CASFOM010000269.1 GCA_949296295.1 uncultured Alistipes sp.
CAGCTGCTTATAAAACCATAAACGTATGAAAAAATACCTACCTAACGAAATCAAGAACATCGTGTTGCTGGGCAGTGCGGGTTCAGGAAAGACCACGCTGGCCGAAGCTATGGCCTACGAAGGCAAAGTAACGGATAGAAGAGGGAGTATAGAAGCAGACTCGACACTATCGGACCATACGGAAATCGAACACATTTACAAACGAAGTATTTACCCTTCACAAATATTTGCTGAATTTAACAATTATAAACTCAATATTATAGACCCTCCCGGTTCGGATGACTTTTGCGGGAGTTTATTTTCCGCATTCAAAGTAGCGGATGTCGGAGTGATGATAATCAATGCACAAAACGGATTCGAAGCAGGGACAGAAATACAGGCACGCTATGCCCGTCAACATGAAAAACCGATTATTGTCTTCATCAATCAATTGGACAGTGACAAAGCCAACTGGGAATCGGCTTATGAAAGTCTTCAACAAAATTCACGAGTAAAACCGGTTATTGTACAATATCCATTAAATCCAGGTCCTGGGTTCAATGCTTTTATTGATGTTCTTCTCATGAAATGTTTTCGGTTTACCGGAGACAATGGAGAACGGACAGAATGTGAAATACCAGAAGAAGAGATGGAACGAGCCAAAGCCCTTCAAAACGAATTAGTAGAAGCGGCTGCGGAAAATGACGAAAGTTTAATGGAACTTTATTTTGAGAAGGGGACCTTGACGGAGGATGAAATACGAAGTGGATTAAAGTTAGGCATTGCCCATCGAGATCTTATTCCTGTATTCTGCGGTTCCGGACGAAAAGACATTGGGACCAAACGCCTTATGGAATTTATTACGCGTGTAGCTCCGGGACCTATCAAGGCACCTGCCTTTCAAACTAAAGATGGAGAAAAGATCAGTCCCAATCCAGATGGTCCCACAGCCATTTTTATCTACAAAACCATTTTAGAACCTCATTTGGGAGAGGTATCCTACTTCAGGGTTATTACCGGGACAATAAAGGAAGGGATGGAATTAATCAACACCCACACCGGGAATAAGGAAAAGATTGCTCAAATCTATATTTCTGCGGGGAAAAATCGGACAAAGGTTTCGGAATTGGCAGCAGGAGACTTGGGTTGTACCGTTAAGTTAAAAGGCTCAAAGACCAATCATACCTTAGCCAGCCCAGGTATTGCGTGGGAAATAGAACCGATACGTTTCCCGGAACATCGTTATCGGACAGCAGTAAAACCGGTTAATACTTCAGATGAAGAAAAATTAGGAGAAGCTTTAAACCGGGCTCATTTTGAAGATCCTACATTAGTTGTAGAATATTCAAAAGAATTGAAACAGACCATTCTTTATGGTCAGGGAGAACATCATTTGAATATTCTGAAATGGCAATTAGCCAATAATAATAAAATCGAAATCGAGTTTTCTGCCCCCAAAATTCCTTATCGAGAAACGATAACCAAGACGGCAGGAGCAAGTTATCGACATAAGAAACAATCAGGAGGAGCAGGACAATTCGGAGAAGTAGCGATTGTCATTGAACCGTATGTAGAAGGAAGTCCTGATCCGGTCAAATTTAAAATCGATGGACGAGACATTGTATTAAACATTAAAGGGAAGGAGACTATTGATTTGGATTGGGGCGGAAAATTGGTTTTCTACAACTGCATAGTGGGAGGAGCTATCGACGCTCGGTTCTTACCGGCAGTATTGAAAGGAATTATGGAAAAGATGGAAGAAGGACCTCTTACAGGATCTTATGCCCGCGACATCCGGGTAGCTCTTTACGATGGGAAGATGCATCCGGTTGATTCGAACGAAATATCTTTCAAATTAGCGGCACGCAATGCGTTCAAGGAAGCCTTCAGAAATGCCGGTCCAAAAATTATGGAGCCCATCTATTTGGTAGAAGTATTGGTTCCGTCAGACCGTATGGGCGATGTTATGAGTGACTTGCAAAATCGCCGGGCCATCATCGAAGGGATGAGTAGCGACAACGGACTTGAACGTATTACCGCTCGTGTTCCATTGGCTGAATTATACCGTTATTCAACGGCATTGAGTTCCCTTTCGAACGGACGTGCCAGCTATACAATGAAGTTTCACTCATACGAGCAAGTTCCGGGCGATGTTCAAACCAAACTTTTGAAGACCTATATAGATACAGAAGAAGAGTAATCTTTCCTGTACATTCAAACAGGGCATAATAAAAACGAGGCTAACTAAAAAGCGATTTTTATTTTCTGGGGAATTGGGTATTTGAATTCGCACCTGGATAGAGAAACTGGGATACGAATAAAATAATTCTGAAACCTTAAATCGTAACTTTTTAGTCGGCCTCGTTTTTACTGATGATGTCTAATATCAAATAACGTTACAACAAAAAGAGGAAACGACATGAAAAGACAGGAAACAATTACATTAAGCGTGCACAAATGAGAAATAAAGTATTAACACCATATTGCTGAATAAAAATATTTGCTTTCCGATGCAGGAATTTCAGAGTTTTCTGAAGGGCACCAATAGATTTGTTTGTTTCAACCTCTCCGTCATCAGTCACATTATATAAATCTTCATTATTCTCATCAAAACTTATATTTTCAGCATATGAAAATGCCTCTTCTCGTTCATTAACGACAATAACTTTCCACAATTTATTGAAAGAAGATGTTGTAATTTTTACATCGTTACGCTTCCCCTCATAAAAATTTATCAACCTATTTCTCTACCAAAATCGAGGAACAATTTCTACCAAATTTCGATACGATTGTATATAAACTTATTTACTGTCCATTATAGGAAACCAAACAATCAATTTAATCAAGATTTCTTACAGCAGTTTCTATATCTTCTAATTTTTCACAAACATCATAAAGGTCTTTTGAAAAATTTCCGACACCTCTAATTTGTTGCAATTCATACTTTATATCGCTTAATTCATCTCTAATTTCACATAAAACACTATACATCATATCTTCCATAATCTGTTAATTATTTTCTATTAAGGTATCTCCTCTGGATTATAAATTCTACTTTATTACAAAAATATGTTTTCTCCTTAATGATATTTTATCTCTTATGAATATCTTATAAAAAGCATAAACCACAATTCCACATCTAATCTGGAGATCGTAGTAAACCTTGCATACAGATATAATAATAGTATTCCACACTATAGAATGAAACCCACTATACCATCTAAGTCTGCAATTTGAAAATCTCCTACGTTTCCAAATACTTGATGAACATAACGCTTCTTCTTTTTTCATATG
>CASFOM010000270.1 GCA_949296295.1 uncultured Alistipes sp.
CATATTTTTTTAAGATGGAAATAACTATTTTGGGCATAGAATCTTCTTGTGATGATACATCGGCGGCAGTGGTTCGTGGAACAACCCTGTTATCCAATGTGATAGCGAATCAAGAGGTACATCGAAAATGGGGAGGCGTAGTCCCGGAGTTGGCTTCCCGGGCTCATCAGCAAAATATTGTACCGGTGGTAGATAAAGCCTTGAAGGATGCCGGTATTTCAATTAATGATATTGATGCCGTAGCTTTTACCAGAGGACCTGGATTGTTAGGCTCATTATTGGTTGGGGTATCCTTTGCCAAAGGATTGGCTTTGGCTAAGAATATCCCCATGATTGAGTGTAATCACTTGTTGGGACATATTATGGTCCATTTTCTTAATGAGAAAGATAAGGAACTGCCTCATCCTACATTTCCGTTCTTGTGTCTTTTGGTTTCCGGAGGACATACCCAGATTGTTTTGGTGAGAGATTATTTTGATATGGAAATCATTGGGCAAACTATTGATGACGCTGCCGGAGAGGCTTTTGACAAGTGTGCCAAGGTAATGAGTTTACCTTATCCCGGCGGTCCGGTAATTGACCGGTTGGCTGCTGACGGAAATCCTAAAGCATTTAAATTTGCTAAACCTTCTGTTCCCGATTACGATTATAGCTTTAGCGGATTAAAAACTTCCTTCCTTTACTTTTTGAGGGATCAGTTAGTGGAGGACCCTGATTTTATAGAGAAAAACAAACAGGATTTATGTGCTTCTTTACAGCATACAATTATCGAAATTTTAATGAACAAGTTGGTTAAAGCTGCTAAAGCATTAAATATTAAAGATATTGCTGTCGCCGGAGGGGTATCGGCCAATAGTGGACTTCGTCAGGCTTTGTTGCAAGAGGGAGAAGAAAGGCAATGGAATGTTTTTCTTCCGCCTTTTAAATTTACTACTGATAATGCTGCAATGATAGCTGTCTCAGGATATTTCAAATATTTAAAGAATGATTTTGCGGACATTGATATTGCCCCAGTTTCAAGAGTGACGGAATTATGGTAACTTTATTGGATTCAGGAGTTTATTTCGTATCGGGAATTGATACGGATGCAGGGAAAAGCTATGCAACAGGATATGTGTTGCGAGAGGCTATGCGTCAGGGCGTGAAAGCTGTTTCTCAGAAATTTATTCAAACAGGCGGATTGGGAAACAGAGGGGTGTCTATTGATATCGATTTGCATCGTCGGATTATGGAGATTCCTTTATTGGAAGAAGATAAAAATGGAATAACCTGTCCTGTCGTTTTTTCTTACCCCGCTTCCCCTCATTTGGCTGCTGCCATAGATGGAAAACCGATAGATTTTGCCGCTATTGAACAATCTACGGAATGGCTCAAAAATAGATATGATTTGCTTCTGATTGAGGGAGCCGGAGGCTTGCATGTCCCTTTAATGGAGAATTACACAACCATAGATTATATTCAAGACAAAGGATATCCGCTGTTATTGACTACTTCCGGGAAATTGGGCAGTATCAATCACACTTTACTTAGTATTGAAGCCTGCCGTAGCAGGAATATTCCTATTGCCGCTTTGTTGTATAATGAATATTTTGCTGCTCAGGATGAAATTATTAATCGGGATACGAGAGAATATATAAAACATTATATGGAGCAGAATTTGCCGGATTGTAAATTTATTATTGTGCCTACATTAAGATTAAACTAATGTAAAACTGATATGAAAAGAGGTAAGCCAATAACCTATTAATTTGGTGTACCTCTTTTACAATTAAGCCACATCGTTTTGCGATGTGGCTTAATTGTAAAATGATATGGTTCCTTAAATAATGGTTGTCTTACAATCCACCATGTTCCTTATCATTTCCTTTAAATTCAGGTTGCGATTCCGTATTTACAACTTTACCTGAATAGTTCCATTCTATTTGGTCGGAGTATTTTTCTCCATCTTTAGTGACTTCAGCACGTATAATGTTCTGGCCTTTTTTCAAGGTTACATTTCTTAAGATATAATGAACGGCCGTATTCCCTTGTTCTGGAACGGGTAATTTTTTCCCATTAAGGAAAACAACAGGAGTCCCCATGTTGGAATAAATAGTGATATCGGTTATTTTGTTTTCTCGCTCTGTTAATCTCCTTTGGGTAAGATATACTACCGGTTCTTTGCTCCAATTAGCTTTATACCAATAAAAAACGTCTTTCTTTACTTTCCGGTCAAACGTAACCATCCCTTTCATGTTACGTGCAGGAACGCCTCCTTGATGGGTTGCTGGTGTCGCGAAATCAAACATGTTCCAAAGATAAGAGGCTATAATGTATGGATGTTTAGCTATAATGGGCCAATGTGTCTCGTGTGTCTTTGTGGAATAAGTTTCCGGATAAAACTGAGAAACAAAATTCCAGGATTCTCCCAACTTTTCCTGCTGTTGATTGATATTGGCTTCGGCTCCGTATTCTGATAAAATAAATTTGTTATCGGGATATTCCTTTTCCAATTTTTCAATCCATTCATTCATCGCACCAATGGTTCGTTCATACCATCCAAAATAACGGTTCATCGCTTGAATATCGGCATTACGGTTCACTGGATGATTCATATGTCCGTATCCGTTGACTGATACGGTGTAACGGTCCGGATCTTCCGTCTTGGCTAAATCATGAAGTTGTGCCGTTAATGTTGCTGTATAATCGTGAGGTTTATATACTTCATTATGTAGCCCCCAGGTGTATATACAAGGGTGATTGAAATTTTGTCTGATTAATTCGGTTAACTGTTGTTTCG
>CASFOM010000271.1 GCA_949296295.1 uncultured Alistipes sp.
ACTTCCAGACCCCAAGTTTGGAGACGTTATGGTTACACGTTTCGTAAACAACCTTATGCTGGACGGTAAGAAGAGTATTGCTTACAACATTTTCTATGATGCTATAGATATTGTAGGTGAGAAGATGAAGGACTCTGATAAGGCTCCTTTGGATATTTGGAAAAAAGCAATTGAAAACATCACTCCACAAGTTGAAGTAAAATCTCGTCGTGTCGGAGGTGCTACTTTCCAGGTACCTGTTGAAGTACGACCGGAACGTAAAATATCCCTGAGCATGAAGAACCTCATTCTTTATTCCAGAAAAAGAGCCGGCCGTTCCATGGCAGAAAAACTTTCTGCAGAAATTATTGCTGCGTACAATGAAGAAGGCGGTGCCTTCAAACGTAAAGAAGAAATGCACAGAATGGCTGAAGCCAACAAGGCTTTTGCTCATTTCAGATTTTAATTAAGGAGAGAGCTTACTATAATGGCAAGAGATCTTAAATATACGAGAAATATCGGTATTATGGCCCACATCGATGCGGGCAAGACTACCACGACTGAACGTATCCTTTTCTATACGGGTAAAACTCATAAAATGGGGGAAACTCACGAAGGGGCTGCTACTATGGACTGGATGGTTCAAGAACAGGAACGGGGGATTACCATTACCTCTGCTGCTACAACAACCTTCTGGAACTATGACAACAATACGTATCAGATCAATATTATCGATACTCCGGGACACGTGGATTTTACTGTTGAGGTAGAACGTTCGCTGCGTGTACTCGATGGAGCTGTGGCTACTTTCTGTGCTGTAGGGGGGGTAGAACCTCAGTCTGAAACAGTATGGCGTCAGGCTGATAAATATAACGTCCCTCGTATCGGATATGTAAACAAGATGGACCGTACCGGTGCAGACTTTTTGAGTGTTGTCGCTCAAGTTAAAGAACGTTTGGGTGCTAACGCGGTGCCCGTAGTGTTGCCTATCGGTGCTGAAGACAAGTTTGAAGGTCTGGTTGATCTTATTTATAAACGTTCTATCATCTATTTCGATGATAAAACGGTACGTGATAACTACAAATTCGGAGAAATACCTGCTCATATGGCTGCTGAAGTCGAAGAATGGCGTAATGTCTTGATTGAAGAAATTGCTGCCTCCGACGAAGCATTAATGGAAAAATTCTTCGAAGATCCTGATTCAATTACGCCGGAAGAAATTATTTCTGCTTTGCGTAAAGCGACAATCAATATGTCGGTAATCCCTATGTTGTGCGGTTCTTCCTTTAAAAACAAAGGAGTACAGTTGTTGTTGGACAGCATTGTGGCTTATTTGCCTGCTCCAACCGATATTGAAGCAATTAAGGGGACAGATCCTACAACCGGAAATGAAGTGGTACGTCATTCTTCTGAAAAAGAACCGTTCTGCGGATTGGCATTTAAGATTGCTACCGACCCATTCGTAGGTCGTCTGGCTTTCGTTCGTGTTTATTCCGGAAAAATGGATGCAGGATCTTATGTCTTGAATAGCCGTTCTGGTAAAAAAGAACGTATTAGCCGTCTTTATCAGATGCACTCCAACAAGCAAAATCCAATGGACACCGTTGGTGCTGGAGACATTTGTGGAGCAGTAGGATTTAAAGATGTAAGAACCGGGGATACATTATGTGATGAAAAAGCACCTATTACCCTTGAATCCATGACGTTCCCGGAACCTGTAATTGGATTGGCTATTGAACCCAAAACACAGAAGGATCTTGATAAATTGGGCATTGCTTTGGGTAAGTTGTCCGAAGAAGATCCAACCTTTACGGTTAAAACGGACGAAGATTCCGGTCAGACCGTAATTAGTGGAATGGGTGAATTGCATTTGGAAATTATTGTCGATCGCTTGAAACGTGAATTTGGAGTAGAAATTAATCAAGGTGCACCTCAGGTTAACTATAAAGAAGCTTTGACGACTACCATACAGCATCGGGAAGTATTTAAGAAACAAACCGGGGGACGTGGTAAATTCGCTGATATTATTTTTGAAATCGGTCCTTGTTCAGATGGAGATAAAATGGGACTTGAATTCGAAG
Organism: uncultured Alistipes sp.; assembly: GCA_949296295.1. Lineage (GTDB taxonomy): Bacteria > Bacteroidota > Bacteroidia > Bacteroidales > Rikenellaceae > CASDZK01. The sequence continues at coordinate 2,061 of CASFOM010000271.1, forward strand.
ATATTGTTAAAGGAGGTAACATTCCTAAGGAATTTATCCCTGCTGTACAAAAAGGCTTCCAAACTGCTATGTTAAACGGACCTCTTGCAGGGTATCCGGTGGATAGCATGAAAGTAACATTGATTGACGGTTCTTTCCACCCGGTTGACTCTGATCAGCTCTCTTTTGAAATCTGCGCAAGAAACGGATTCCGTCAGGCTGCTAAAAAAGCTGCGCCTGTGATTATGGAACCGTTGATGAACGTAGAAGTGGTAACCCCGGAAGAAAATATGGGGGATATTATTGGCGACCTGAACAAACGCCGTGGCCAAATCAACGGTATGGAATCAAAAGGTAATGCTCGTGTGGTGAAAGCTAAGGTGCCTCTTTCTGAAATGTTCGGTTATGTAACAGTTTTGCGTACCATTTCTTCGGGACGTGCGACTTCTTCGATGGAATTCTCCAACTTTGCGGAAGTTCCGGCTAATATTGCTAAGGAAATCATCGAAAAATCGAGCGGCAAAGTTAAAGACATTGAATAATTTTGAGGGATTATAATTATGAGTCAAAAAATAAGAATTAAATTAAAATCATACGATCATAACTTGGTGGACAAATCTGCTGAGAAGATTGTTAAAACCGTTAAATCGACGGGTGCAGTAGTAAGCGGTCCTATTCCTCTGCCTACGCAGAAAAAGATTTTCACAATCAACCGTTCTACTTTTGTGAACAAGAAATCACGTGAACAATTCCAGTTATCTACTTTCAAACGTATTCTGGATATTTACAGCTCTACTCCCAAGACAATTGATGCCTTGATGAAGTTAGAGTTGCCCAGTGGAGTTGAAGTGGAAATTAAAGTCTGAGTATTTTATTGTTCTCTGAAACATAAGGACACCGATCTTTTTAGGTCGGTGTCCTTTTTATTGAATTCCCTATTGAAAAAATAAATCGTATATATATTTTTTTTAACATTAAAAGTGGATTATTGTATTGATTTTAAGGGCT
>CASFOM010000272.1 GCA_949296295.1 uncultured Alistipes sp.
CGGAATATATGTTTAATAAGTTGGATGATTGTTGGTTTATAGGGAAAGCTGGAATGGCAGATAAAACGAAACCGGAACATTGTATTTATGCTACTTCTTATCGTCCAACAGGGATGAATTTCCCGATGGTGTGGAATCCTAAAGATACTTGCATTGCAGGAGTAGATGTTACAGACCGTTATATTGAAGTGGCAAGAAAATTGGCAGATGAGGCTGCGGGGAAAGGAACACCGATAAAAGTACGAATGTATAAAAACAAACAATCAGATTTGTCCAATAGTGAAGAACGGGTAATCAGTGAAGTAAAACTTTATGATGCTTCAGGGAAAGTAGTGAGTGAAGGTAAAACTGTTTCTCCGCGTTCGGACATGAATTATTATTTGACTTTATATGCATCTGCTCCAGGAGACTACAAGATAGAGTATGTTACAGCGAAAGGAATAAAGACTATGTCATTAAAGGTTTTGGCTGATAAACCAGTAGAGGATATCCTTTTGTTTTGGGAGTAAATTGTTTGAAAAAATGTTTAATGTTTACTCTCTTTAAACGTAAGAAAAAATAAACGAGGTGTGCTAATTTTATGGGTTAGCACACCTCGTTTATTTTGAGTTGGATTACAGAAATGTAATAAATTGAAGATATATAATGGCTCAAATTCTTACTTCATCGATATTAAAAAATAACAACTAAATTATTCGTTGAGAATAATTTAGTTGTTATTTTTTATGTCTATTGATTAGAATCGTTTGGTGTATTTGTGACAATAGGGTTGTGTCCCTTTTCTTTGATAGTAATCTTGATGGTACTCTTCTGCAGGGTAAAAAGTTGATGCAGGAGAAACTTTTGTAACGATTTTGTATCCTTTTTGTTTTAGTATGTTTATTAATTTCTCAGCAATTGCTTTTTGTTCTGGAGAGTTGTAAAATATTTCAGATCTGTATTGTTCTCCGATATCCGGACCTTGTCCATCTGTTTGTGTTGGATCATGGATTTCAAAGAAACGTTTGGCTAATGTTTCGTAATCTGTTTTTTTTGTGTCGAATATAATTCGTACAGCTTCAGCATGTCCTGTGGTATGGCTACAAACTTCTTGATAAGTAGGATTTTCAGTATGTCCTCCAATATATCCATTTTCAACAGATAATACTCCAGATTGCTGTTGCATTAGGTGTTCTACTCCCCAGAAACATCCTCCTGCAAAAATGGCAGTATCTTTGTCTTGTTCTTTATAAGGAATGAATACCATAGAAATGGAATTAACACAATGCCGGGTGTTTTTGGGTGTTAATCTTTCTCCTAAAAATACATGTCCAAGATGTCCTCCACATTGAGCACATATAATTTCTGTCCGTTTTCCATCTGCATCAGGTATTTGTTTAATAGCTCCCTCTATTTCATCATCGAAACTGGGCCATCCGCAGCCAGAATCAAATTTATCTTCAGAGCGGTATAAGGGAGCTCCACATTGTCTGCAGATATAAGTTCCTTTGTCATTAGTCTTATAATATTTCCCAGAAAAAGGAGCTTCTGTTCCTTTATCTATAATAATACGTTTTTCAGCTTCTGTAAGAGGTTTCATTGTTTGTGCTGTTGTTAAATTATGTAGTAGTATAAACAAACCACATAAAAGAAATATCTTTTTCATCATTTTTTGGTTTGTCTTTCTTTTGCGAATATAATACCAAAAATACAAAATATAATACTCAATTATTAATAGACTATCCTTTTTGTTTAGGCCTTTTTGATTTAATATAACTCTTTTATTCTGTATTTATTGTTATCTTTGAGAAATAAATGATTTGGTGTTGTTATGGCATTTTTATTGTAAATGAATGTAATAAATAGACACATTTACTAATTATTAAAGGTATAAAACAATGAAAAAAAGTATTTTATTTTTAGCTTCGTCTGTATTTGTCTTTTTTATATGCTCTCCGGTTTTATCTCAGGATCAGGATAATACGAAGAAAGTATCACAGGCTATTGTAGATCGTATGAGTAAGACAATAGATTTAACACCCCAACAAAAAGAACAATTGGTAAATATTTATGATCAGTCATTTAAGACACAAGCCGAACATCGTAAAAATTTACAAAATCAAGTAATAGGAGTGGTTGGAGAACAAAATTTCAATAAATATATGAAGGCGGAAAAAGCGGCCTTGGCAACCAAAGGGAAAAGTGATGTAGAAAAGAAATCTGATAAATCGGATACGGAACAACAAGCGAAACCAGAAGAAAAATCAGAAGATAAATCAAACGATAATAAGTCAGGCGATAAACCAAAAGATAAAGGAAATGGTAAATAATTCGTTCCTTAAATAAAATAAAGAAATACCCCCAAAAGTTGAATAAAAACTTTTGGGGGTATTTCTTTATTTTATTGTCTTACAGTTTTTATAAAGGTTCACTGCCATATTTGGTATCAAACATATTCATATCATCCAATACCTTCATGACCTTTTTTACATGCAAAGCAGATTCTTTTAATCCGGCCATTTCCTGTTCGTTGAGGTTTAGCTCAATTACTTTTTCTACCCCATTTTTCCCAAGTACAACAGGAACTCCTAAATGAAGATCTTTCATTCCATATTCTCCATTTAAAGAAGCACATACAGGAAGAATGGCTTTAGAATCTTTTGCAATGGCTTCTACCATTACAGCTGCAGATAATCCTGGAGCATACCATGCAGAGGTTCCCATTAGTTTAACGATTTCTCCTCCGCCATTTTTAGTTCGTTCTACGATAGCGTTTAGCTTTTCTTCACTGATTAATTCTGTTACAGGGATTCCGTTAACAGTAGTGAATCGAGGTAGAGGAACCATTGTATCTCCATGTCCTCCCATTAGTTGAGCTTTGACTAATCGGGGTTCTGTATTCAACTCTTCAGCAATAAAAGAGCAGTAACGAGCTGTATCCAATATTCCGGCCATCCCCATTACGCGGTTGGATTTGATTCCGGCAGCAAGGAATGCAGCATAAGTCATCACGTCAAGAGGATTTGAAACGACAATGATTATGGGATTTTCATTGTATTTCATGATGTTAATAGTTACATCTTTAACAATTCCTGCATTAATACTGATGAGGTCGTCACGGCTCATTCCTGGTTTCCGAGGAACACCTGCTGTAATGACTACTATTTCAGAACCTTGTGTTGCAGCATAATCGTTTGTTACTCCTGTGATGCGAGTATTGAAATTAAGTATGGGAGATGTCTGAAACATATCCAGAGCTTTCCCTGCAGGTAATCCTTCTTTGACATCAATAAGGACTACTTCCTTACAAATATCCATTCGAGCGATTTCATGAGCACAAGTTGCTCCTACATTGCCTGCTCCGACAACGGTAACTTTGTTTACCATGATATTTATCAATTAATTAACCAATAATTTTCATATAATCTTCTGCGGACAATAATTGTTCCAGTTCATTTTTGTCCGTCATCTTTATTTTAATCATCCAGCCATCCCCATAAGGATCTTTATTTACGGTTTCAGGGGCATCATTTAATGCTTCATTAAATTCCAAAACTTCTCCTCCTACTGGGATAAAAGCGTCCGAAACAGTTTTAACGGCTTCAATGGTTCCAAACACTTCGTTTTTAGCTAATGTTTCTCCAACCGTTGTTACATCGACAAATACAATATCACCTAATTGACTTTGTGCAAAATCGGTAATACCTATGTAGGCTTCATCTCCTTCTACTCGAATCCATTCATGATCGTTCGAATACTTTAAATTAGCAGGTACGTTCATAATAAAAATATGTTTATATTTTATATTTAATCTGGTTTTTACTGTTTTTTTACTAACAGTAAATTTCAAACAAAAGTAATCATTTTTGTTTGATTTATCGAATAAACCAATCTATTTATTTGCTAATAATATTTATTGTGTTGATTTATAATGAAATAAGATTGTTACAATGATTCTATTTGCCATTTTTCCATGGCTTTTTTTTGAGTATAATCAGTCATGTCAACTTGTATGGGGACAACCGAAACAAAACCATTTTTTAGTAGCCATTCATCACTATCTTGATTCTCTGGTTCTATATTAAAGAACTGTCCTGTCAACCAATAATATTCTCTCCCTCGAGGATCCATGTTTTTTTCAAAATTCTCTCTCCAATATCCTTTTGTAGCATGAGCTACACGAACCCCTTTAATTTCTTCTAATGGGAGATCGGGAACATTTACATTGAGACAAAGAAATGGATTATCATTTTTTTCCAATACTGTTTTAATTATTTTGTGAGCATAGTGTCTAACAGCGGTAAAATCGATGTTATTTCGGTGAGCAATATGAGAGAACCCTATGGATGGAATTCCATATGTGCAACCTTCACTTGCAGCTCCCATTGTTCCAGAGTAAATGACACTGATATTGGAATTAGCACCATGATTAATTCCCGAAAGGATTAATGTTGGTTGTTGTTTCATGATAGCATCGACAGCGATTTTAACACAATCTACCGGAGTGCCGTGACAAGCATAGATGTTCATTCCATCACTTTCTTTGATACGACGCAGATAAAGAGGATTGTTCATAGTAATAGAGTGAGACATACCGGACATACCGAGTTCAGGTGCGACCACAGTGACGTTTCCATATTCGGAAGCAACTTCGATTAATGCTCGTAATCCTTTGGCGTTGATACCATCATCATTTGTTACCAAAATGTTTTGTTTGTTCATTCCTGCTGGATATTATTAAAACGATACAAAGATAATTACAAAAAATATAGTTCAGGGTATAATATTGAAAACAATAATTTGAAAAAGTACGGCAAAAAAGGTATAATGATTTTTTAAGATAAAATCAGGGTATATTTGGATAGTTGATAGAAAAACTCTATCTTTGCGCCTTGAAAAGTACAGGAATCTCTTATGAGAATTTAGATGTCCGTAATATTCCGTACAGAAACTTAACATTTTAGAAAAATGGATCAATTAATTAAGATTGCAACTGAGTCTTTTAATCAAGTAAAAGATTATCCTCAGTTTAAAAGCGGTGATACGATTACCGTTACGTATAAAATTACAGAAGGAGCAAAGGAACGTCTCCAGAGTTTTAAAGGTGTTGTTATTCAGAGAAAGGGTACAGGA
>CASFOM010000273.1 GCA_949296295.1 uncultured Alistipes sp.
GTATTTTAAACAAAGAATCACTGTTTAAACAACTGCCAAACGTTAAAGGACTTGATCCTACAATAGGTACTCTGAATTCTAAAAGGCTATTCAAAATACCTCCGGAAGATTTTTCGTCAGCATGTTCAAAAAATTTCTTCTCCAATCCACTTTTTTGTGCAGCTAGATTTAACAATTCTTTATCATAGAATCCAATATGTAGATTTTTGGCTAATTGTTCTCCGATTATTTTGCCTCCGCTGCCTAATTGACGGCCAATACAGATAATATAATTTTGGTTCATGTTTTTGTAGTGTTGGAGTGTTTATTGTTTTACATGCTCTGTTTTGAATTTTTTTATTTGCCACCATAACATAATGGCAGATATCAATGTTGCAATGAAATCGGATATTGGCATACTTGCCCATACTCCGTTTTGTCCGTAAATAGGAGGCAACAATAAAAGACAAGGTAACAGCAGTAATAGCTGACGAGACAGGGATAGAAAAATCGCTTTCCCTGCCATTCCTATACTTTGGAATAAATTGGCTGTTACAATTTGAAATCCAATAAGGGGAAAGCAAATAAATGTGATACGCATTCCTCTAATGGAATTTTCTATTAATTCAGGATCCGTAGTGAATATTCGAGTAACGAGTCCTGGCATTCCTTCTCCTGCCAAAAAACCTAATGTTGTTACAGTAGTAGCAGCCATAACGGTCAATTTGAATACCCGTATAACTCTTTCTACAAGGCCTGCTCCGAAATTATATCCGGCAATGGGTTGCATCCCTTGATTTAATCCCATAACAATCATAACGAATAAAAAAACGAATCTGTTTACAATTCCAAAGGCTCCGATAGCTAAATCTCCTCCATGTTCTTTTAGTCCCTGATTAATGAGAATAACAATGAAACAAGCAGCCATATTCATCATAAAAGGAGCCATCCCAATAGCTAATGATTCTTTGACTATTTTCTTTTTCAATCTAAATATTCCTCGATGAAAATGTAATAATTCATTTTTATTTGCGAATAATTTAAACAACCAACACAAAGAGATAATTTGAGCTAATATTGTAGCAATAGCAGCTCCTTGTATTCCCCAGTCAAAAACGAAAATAAACAAAGGGTCCAGAATCGTATTTAATACTACAGTAGCAATTGTTGCATACATGGCTTTTTGAGGATGTCCTGCTGAGCGCATTACGGAATTTAATCCCAAATAGAGATGAGTTACTACGTTACCAGCTAGAATGACAATCATGTAATCTCGAGCATAGCCAATAGTATCTTCACTGGCACCAAAAAAATAAAGTATAGGGTTTAAGAAAAGTAATGTGCATAGGGTAAATAATAATCCGATAATTATGTTTAATACTACTACGTTTCCTAAAATTCGTTGAGCTGTATCATAATCTTTTTGGCCTAATTTTACTGAAACAAGAGTAGCTGCACCTACCCCCACTAAAGAACCGAAAGCTGCAGCAAGATTCATAAGAGGGAAAGTTAATGCTAATCCAGATAAAGCAAGAGAGCCCACACCATGTCCGATAAAAATACTGTCCACCATATTATATAAGGAAGAGGCTGTCATAGCAATAATGGCAGGAACAGCATATTGTATTAATAATTTCCCAATTTTTTCTGTGCCTAATTCAGTAGGAATAGCTTGTTTTATCATATGTTTGAAGAATAAACCAATAAGATGTTTTTCGATTCTTGTAGGAAAAGAATCGTAGTATTATATTCTTTGCAAAGGTAATAAGAGTTTTTTTATAATAGTTTTGAAAAATAAGTATAATTCAAAGGTTTAAAATTTGTTTTTTCTTTAAATATACGGTATTTTTATAGCTATTTATAAATATATAGAATATATTGGTTATGAAATTGTGTGCTATTTTAAAAAATGTATTGGTTATTGTTATTTTGTGTTGTTCTTCTTATAGTAGTGGAGCCCGAGAAAAAGATTGGTTGATAGATGGAAGTACATATAAGGCTTCTGTTCATGTATCTGAAAATGGTCATCGATTGGAATTATCGAATGGTTTATTACGCAGGGTTTTTGTTTTATCTCCTAATGCAGCGACTGTAGCTTTTGATAATTTAATGACTGGTCAAAGTGAATTAAGGGCAGTTAGACCGGAAGCAGAGTTATGTATTGATGGAGCGGTATATCCTGTGGGAGGTTTGTTGGGTCAGCCAGTTCATAATTTTTTTTCAGATTATTTTTTACCAGAAATGACAGTATGTGATACTGCATTTATAATAAGTAAATATGAAATAGAAGAAACTCGTGCACGTTTCCCTTGGAAACCCAATTATCAGTGGATTTCCCATTTATATCCGTGGCCAGCTCCAGGAAAGCGACTTATATTTACTTATCGTGCATCGGATAAAATGGCACCTTGTTATCAAAATTTGGTTGTACGGGTTTTTTATGAATTATATGATGGAGCTCCTATTTTATCTAAATGGATTGAAGTGGAAAATAAAGGGGAAAAATCGGTTTTATTAAACTCATTTAAATCTGAGATTTTAGCTCTTGTAGAAACGGCTCCTAAGGTTCACTATGGAGAACCTCATGAAGTACGAATGATGGCACATCAACCTGGATATTTTACAGAGGATCATCAACATCGCCCTGCTCAAACCGATGCTCCTCGAGATTATATAGATCGATTTACACAATTATTTGTTGTTACAGATTATGCTATGGGGGGAGATATGGAGGCTATGAAAGATAATCCGGCAGTTCGCTGGGTATTTGATCATCCGGAATATGAATCTACAGGTATTCGTTATTATGGTCAATATAAACCATGTCGTTTGGAAGTAACTCCTATGCTTGGGCCGGGAAAAGTGTTGAATCCCGGAGAAAAATTTGAGTCATGTACGGCATTTGAAATGTTACGGGATGCTACAGATCAAGAACGTCGAGGTCTTGCGGAGTGCCGTTTTTGGCGTATGATGGCTCCTTGGACACAAGAAAATCCTATCTTGATGCATGTTCGCCAATCTGATGAAAAGTCAGTAAAACAGGCTATTGACCAGTGTGCTGAAGTAGGTTTTGAAATGGTTATTATGACTTTTGGCAGTGGATTTCAGATAGAAAATGATTCGGTAGATTATTTATTACGAATGAAATCTTTGAACGACTATGCAAAATCAAAAGGAATTGCTTTAGGTGGATATTCTTTGTTGGCGAGTCGGGGAGCTTCCGTTGAGGATGCAGCTATTAGTTTACGGACAGGTCTTCCGGCCAGTACAAGGGAAGAAGGTAGTCGTTTTGGTGTCTCTCCTTGTATTGCTACTGATTGGGGAAATTGTTATTTTATTACTTTGCGTAATTTTTTTGAGAAGACAGGTATGAATGTATTTGAGAATGATGGTTCGTATCCTGGAGATCCATGTGCTTCTACTACCCATAGTGGACATCGGGGATATGAGGATTCTCAATGGAATCAGTGGTGTCAGATACGCAATTTTTATCGTTGGTGCCGAGGTAAGGGGATTTATCTAAATGTTCCTGATTGGTATTTTCTGTCAGGTTCTAACAAAACTCCCATGGGATATGTAGAGACTAATTGGTCTTTACCTCGAGATTATCAGGAAATTATTGAAAGACAAAATATATATGATGGTACTTGGACAAAAACTCCCAGTATGGGTTTTATGTTTGTTCCATTGACAGAATATCATGGAGGAGGAGCAGCAGCAACAATTGAACCGTTATGTGAACATCTTGAGCATTATGAAACTCGTTTAAGAAACTTATTTGGAGCAGGAGTTCAGGCTTGTTATCGAGGACCTCGATTATATGACACAGAAAATACTCGCCAATTGGTTTATCGTTGGGTGAATTTTTATAAAACTTATCGTTCTTTACTTGATGGTGATATTATTCATTTGCGTCGCCCTGATGGACAAGACTGGGATGGAATAATGCACATCAATCCTTCTGGAGAGCAAAAGGCATTGATTTCATTATATAATCCTCTAAGTGTTCCTGTGAAAAAGACGATATCCATCCCTTTATATTATACAGGATTGGAAAATAAAGCGATTGTCCGGGAACAAGGAGGAAAAAAGAAAATATATAAGATTGATAGGGATTATGTTATTCAATTACCTGTGGAAATTGCCCCTAAAGGGTATAATTGGTTTATAGTTGAATAAAAGGATTTAGGTGGTAACGTTGATTTATATCAGGGAACAAAACCCTGTAAGATATTATTTGGATAAGGTATATAAATCAATGAATAAAAGAGAGTTAAAGAACAGTAATAAAATTTTTATTACTGTTCTTCATAAAAATCAACTGCAACTCTGTTTTCTCGTATTTTTTTACAGTAATTGCTGATTTTTATATGTTCAGGATGCGTCTTGTAAATTTCTAAATCATGTTCATCCTTGAATCTAGATATTAGAACAGCATCATAAGCCATATCATTTTTATTGAAATTAATACCTACTTCTATAGAGACAATTTCTGGAATAATCTTTTGTAAAGATTCCAGATTTTGTTTCATCCATAATGCATTTTCTTCTTTTGTTTTTCCTTCAGCTAATGGCTTTAATTTCCACATGACGATATGTTTCAACATATAAACCTCCTTATTGTTTAGAGACGACAATTCCAATTAGAAAATTGTATTTATTGCTTGAATATGATAAAAATAAACCGACCTCAAAATCTCTTCTGGGTCGGTCTTGTGATTCAGCAGGGGATCGAACCCTGGACCCCAACATTAAGAGTGTCGTGCTCTACCAGCTGAGCTACTGAATCAGTTATTAATTACGGTGCAAAAGTATATAAAAAAAATGTTAAAGCCAAGAAAAAAAAGTTTTTTCTTGATAATCTCCTTTGCTTATAAGGTCTATGGGAGTATAAAAGAAAAATAAAAGTGTCCCTGAAATGTGTTTTTATATATTACAAATCAGTTATTTGCAAAAGTTTTTGTATTAATAAGGTTGGATATATTGTCTTTAATTCTTTATAAATATTTTATCCTGATTCCATAAAATATCTATAAAGAATTAAAGACATTTGATGGGAAATTATTTTTCTATTTTCACTTTAAAGTCTTTAGA
>CASFOM010000274.1 GCA_949296295.1 uncultured Alistipes sp.
CCTTCCATTCAACATTACTTCACTCCAGTTATGGTTACCTTCCATAGTAACCCACATCGGAGTACCTGCAATACGGGAAGGGATACCCATAGCGCGAAAAGCATCTGTCAATAAAATAGAAAGACCTGAACAAGAAGCCATATGGATTTCCATCGATTCGGAAGGAGACTGATTCGGCTTCTTGCGCTTGGTATTATACTCTACTTTAACCAAGTCTCGCAAAGATTTATTAATGGTATCCACCGCTTGCTCTATCGTAGTCAGATCCTTAACTAATGGATAAAGCATTTCATAAAACTTAGGGCGCCAATTTTCACGTGTTTCATCCATGGAAGCATATGGCAATACTTCATTATAAAAAATCTCCTTATCCAAAGCTTGAGTCCAGGGAAATTCAGACAATGCCTTATATCCATAAGCAACATTTTCCTGAAGTACCCCCAAATTCAGAGTCTCTATATCACAAGCAGGCATATAAGCAATCAAATAAGCCATTCCTTCCCGTTGCTCTTCCGGAGTATTCTTTAACAAATCGATCAAACTATCTTGACGTTGAAGATTCGTAATCGTTTCAATCCGAGATTGAGCAACCTTCGCAATCTCTGGAGAAACACCTTTATAAGGATTGTTACAAGACGTTATAAAACCAATAACGCCCATAAGCATAAATAAAAAAATATTTTTCTTCATTATTCTTGTGTTTTAATTACGGCCAATGCTTGCTGAATACGACGTAATGCTTCATCTCGACCTATCAAGTCAATAATATCAAACATCCCCGGTCCCATACTTTTACCTACAATAGCCAAACGCAAGCTATTCATAACCTGCCCCATAGGTAATGAAGACGAAACAATCCAATCATGAACCATCTGTTCTGCTTGATGGGCATTAAACGGTTCCATGTTTTGTAGTAATTCTGCAATATGCTTCACATGTCCAGGATTATCTCCTTTCCAAAATTTCCGGACAGATTTCTCATCATATTCTTCCGGAGCGATAAAGAAATAAGAGGACAAATTCCAAAAATCAGAAACAAACGTAGCCCGATCTTTTATTAATCCACAAATTTGTTCCAGCTTATCAATTGAAACGTCAATTCCTCGATTCTTTAATTCTGGCAAAAACAATTCGGCTAATTCCCTATTGCTTTTCCGTTTTAAATGTTGGGCATTAAACCAACGAGCTTTTTCCGGATTAAAACGAGATCCCGATTTTCCTACATGTTCTATGGAAAAAAGATCTATCAGTTCCTGCATGGAAAAAATTTCCTGTTCGATTCCCGGATTCCATCCCAATAAAGCCAACATATTGATAAATGCTTCCGGAAAATATCCATCTTCACGATAACCTCGAGCAGTTTCTCCTGTCGGAGAGACCCAATAAAGAGGAAATACCGGGAACCCTAATTTATCTCCATCCCGTTTTGACAATTTACCTTTCCCATCCGGTTTTAACAGCAATGGTAAATGAGCAAATAAAGGTTGCGTATCACTCCAACCAAATGCCTGGTACAATAAATAGTGTAATGGTAATGACGGCAACCATTCTTCTCCTCGTATTACGTGGGTAATTTCCATTAAATGATCATCCACAATATTGGCCAAATGATACGTTGGTAATTGATCGGAGGATTTATACAGCACTTTATCGTCCAACGTAGAGGTATTCACCGTTACATCTCCCCGTACCAAATCATTCATATAAACCGTTTCATGTTCTGGCATCTTGAACCGAATCACCCAAATATCTCCTCGCGCTATACGATTCTCAACCTCTTCTGCCGACAAGGATAATGAAGTAGGTAATTTCTCCCGTACTTCATAATTGTAGGCAAATGTTTTTCCCTGTGATTCATATTCCGTACGCAAAGCACTCAACTCTTCTGCTGTATCAAAAGCATAATAAGCCCACCCTTTTTCTACTAACTCCTGAGCATACTTCCAATATATTTCACGACGTTCACTCTGACGATAAGGAGCATGAGGACCTCCTACCGATACTCCTTCATCCACTTCAATACCACACCATTTCAACGAATCGATAATGTATTGTTCCGCTCCGGGGACAAAACGACCGGAATCGGTATCTTCTATACGCAACAGAAAGTCTCCGCCATGCTTTCGGGCAAATAAATAATTATAAAGAGCTGTACGAACTCCACCAATATGCAAAGCTCCCGTAGGACTGGGAGCAAATCTGACTCTTACTTTTCTTTCTGACATATTCTTGAATAGTTATACGTTAAACCGAAAATGCATAATATCGCCATCCTGTACGACATACTCTTTACCTTCCACCGAAATTTTCCCTGCTTCCCGACAAGCTGCCTCTGATCCGTAATGAATATAATCTTCATACTTAATCACTTCTGCCCGGATGAATCCCCGTTCAAAATCAGTATGGATAATTCCTGCTGCTTGAGGAGCTTTCGTCCCTTTCACATAAGTCCAAGCATGAGTCTCTTGAGGACCTGTCGTAAAATAGGTTTCCAAATTCAATAAAGCGTACGCTGAACGTATCAATCGGCTAACTCCAGATTCCTGTAAACCTATTTCCTCCAAAAATAATTGTCGTTCTTCGTAAGTTTCCAATTCTGCAATATCCGCTTCCGTCGCTGCCGCCACAATCAACAATTGGGCATTTTCATCCTTGATAGCTTCTCGAACTGCATCTACATATGCATTCCCTGTTACCGCACTTTGTTCATCCACATTACACACATATAGTACAGGTTTATTAGTTAATAAATGCAGATCATACACCAATTTCTTTTCGTCCTTATCCAAAAGAACACTACGAGCCGACTTCCCCTGTTCCAATACCTCCTTGTATCGAACCAGCAATTCATAAACCTTCTTTGCTGTTTTATCTCCTCCTTGCGCCTGTTTAAAGACTCTCCCTATACGAGACTCCACAGTTTCCAAATCTTTCAACTGCAACTCTGTATCTATGATTTCTTTATCCCGGACAGGATCAATAGTTCCATCAACATGAGTGATATTGTTGTTTTCAAAACATCTCAATACATGAATAATAGCATCGGTCTCCCGGATATTAGCCAAAAATTTATTACCCAAACCTTCCCCTTTTGATGCTCCTTTTACCAAACCTGCAATATCCACTATCTCAATAGTGGTAGGTATCAATTTTTTCGGATGATCAATTTCAGCCAATTTAATCATGCGATCATCTGGAACAGTGATTACCCCTACATTGGGTTCTATTGTACAAAAAGGGAAATTGGCCGCCTGCGCTTTCGCATTCGACAAACAATTAAAAAGGGTGGACTTACCTACATTCGGTAATCCCACTATACCACATTGTAATGCCATTCGATTTTATATTAATTTTTGTGCAAAGATAGGAAAGATACCCGGATTTACAGCACTTCAACCTTCAATTTAGCATAAGCCCGTTCTGCTTTTGCACGCGCTTCATCTACCGTATCTGCCGATGCCAAAATTACAGCCATACGTCGATGCCCCTTTACTTCCGGTTTTCCAAAAATACGCATTGACGTATCTGGTTCGGAAAGGACTTCTTCCAATCCATCCAATACAATCTCATGACTATTACCTTCCACTACTACTGCACGAGAGGCAGAAGGACTCAAAAAACGAATATTGGGAATAGGTAATCCTAATATAGCTCGTACGTGTAACGCAAATTCAGATAATGTCTGTGAAATCATTGTTACCATACCTGTATCATGAGGACGAGGAGACACTTCACTGAAAATCACTTCATCCCCTTTCACAAACAACTCTACTCCAAAAATTCCACGTCCACCCAAAGCATCGGTTATTTTTCGAGCAATTGTCCGCGCTTTATCCAAAGCAACAGCACTCATCGGTTGAGGTTGCCATGATTGACGATAATCTCCTTCTACTTGATGATGACCTATGGGTTCCAAAAAAGAGGTTCCTCCTATATGACGAACCGTTAATAAGGTAATTTCATAATCAAAATCAACAAAGCCTTCTATAATGACCTTACCTGCACCAGCTCGTCCTCCTTCCTGTGCATTTTGCCATGCTGACTCGATATCAGAAGAACTACGCACAACACTTTGTCCATGACCGGAAGAACTCATAACCGGCTTTACCACACATGGATAACCAATTTTTTCTATACCTTGCAAAAAAGACTCATAAGTATCTGCAAAACAATAATCAGAAGTTTTAAGTCCTAACTCTTCTGCGGCTAATCGACGTATCCCTTCCCGGTTCATGGTCAAATAAGTTGCTTTGGCAGAAGGGACCACACAATATCCTTCCTTTTCCAATTCAACTAATGTAGAAGTTGCGATAGCCTCTATCTCCGGAATAATATAATCCGGCCGTTCTTTTTCTATAATTTCACGCAACCGCTTTCCATCTAACATAGAAAGTACGTATGATCTATGTGCTACTTGCATAGCAGGAGCATCTGGATACTTATCCAAAGCTACTACTTCTACTCCATAACGCTGCAACTCGATAGCTACTTCTTTTCCTAATTCTCCGCTACCACACAATAACGCCTTCTTTCCTTCCGCCGTAAAAGGCGTTCCTATCCGTGTCATAATATTTATATTTTATAAGTTTGGTTTCATCTCTATCATGGCATTACACAACGCCGTATCCTCTCGACTTAAAGAAAAAACAAGGGCATCCCCTTTTCGTTCACAAGCAATATTGACAACAGCCCCAAACATGGATTCCCTCATAAAATTAATATCAAGACGATTGATCATCTTCGTTTCAAACTCCTTCAATGGCAACGTATTGATCATCCATCCTATATAACGGGTTGTATTGGCATGTCCATTAAAATCAATATCTGTATAAGCAACCTGATGGGTACCCACAAGTTCCGGATGTATGGCTCTGACACGAATGGGTTTGACTGACAAGGATTGCCCCGTAGCATATTTCAGATATGCGGGGAAAGCAGTCAAATCCTTTACCTTTCGGTTAGATATATCGATAACGGACCAATAGGTACAGGCTTCTGCCAATACCTCTTCTTGATTGTCTCTTACGACAAAATTCCGAACCGTATATAATTTTTCGACACTTTCAACCCAAGTTTCTATTGAAAAACATTCATATTGATTGGGATATCGCTTGATTTCTACAGCCATACGTGAAAGGACCCAGGCAGAATGTTCTCGTATCAAATTTCGCAATCCAAAGCCCAAGACATCTGCATCCTTGCCTGCACTTTCTAAAATATAATCGCACAAAGAAACAATCGTAGCACGACATGAAAAATCAACATCCCGAGGGGTTATTGTAAAACTATAACGATTTGCCATATTCCCTTATTTATATCACTCAAATAAATTCCACTGCACGAAACAACGGATAAGAATGTTGTTTCTGACGGTCATATCCAAACCAATAAATTACATTTTCCCCCTGTAATTGATACAAACGCATTTCCGGATAATAATTTCCTTTCTCAACAACTATCTTATCCGGCAACACACCATGAAACGCTTTTAACAACATTCCCGGACCTTTTCGCATGGATAAACCCGCCTCTATCCACGAAACAGCCACTTTTGTCAGATAGATTTGATAAGGAGCAATATGACAAAAATCATACAGCAACAATCCTCGACGTTCCATACTCAATGGCTGTTCCAACACTTCTTTGTCCCAAAGGTAATATAAAAAATCATGCAAAAATCTTTTTTCCTTACAAATCAATAGAGAAAATAAGCTCTGCCACTCCGATACATTATAATAAAAATCCAACAAGCGGGATAAAAGAGCCGCTTCATGTAAATCAGATATACTCATTTGTGGCGTTTGCAATACTTCATATGGAGGGAAAGTAGCATATAAAATCTCCCATGAGGCAGCACGACGACGCATATCGGTACCAGGCAATAGCTTCAACAGTTCCAACTGTATTTCTCCTACGCCAATTTCTGCCAAAGTAACTACATCCTCATAAATCATCTCTAATGAATAAAACGGAATACCCGCTATCAAATCTGCATGTGTTTCTATATTATCCAATGAAGCCAGAAAGCGCAATCCTTCCAAACTACTTTCAAGAGAACCTTTCCGACCACATGCATGCAATACCTCTTCTCGTAAACTTTGTATACCGGCTTCCAAATGCAATAATCCCGAAGGAAGTGTCTGCAACTTTTCTCGAATAACAGAAGGCAATAAAGCAGGATGTATTTCCAAATGGAACCGTAACCGTCCTGCATATTCCCGGAATAAATCCAACATAGCTGCTGCTCGAGAAACAGAACCATTAAAAGTCCGGTCCAACAATCGGACATCCCGAATATCATGACTGACAATCTCGTCTATTCGCTGGCGAACAACCTCTAAAGGCAACACCCGAACAGGCTTGTCTCTTCCACTAACACAAAAAGTACAAGTATTGAAACATCCTCTTGCCGTTTCAAGCTGAACAAATGGTTTTTCCCAATTAAAAAACACACTTTGCTGAGGATTTTTTAATTGGGATATATCCGCTACTTGAGCCAATCCATTATCCACATAGTTTCCACACTCATCAATATAGCAAAGTCCTGAAATAGAACGCCATTGAGATTTATCAGAATAAACCTCCAGCCATTCATGAAAAACCTCCTCTGCTTCTCCCCGAAACAAAAGGCCAACATAGGGCCGTAAAGAGAGATAATCGCTATTATCTCCCAAAAATTCGGGTCCTCCTTCTACAATAATCGTTTCCGGTAACAATCGGGAAACCCGGGACAACACTTCATCAACATACCGATGAGTAAAAAGCCACACCGATACGGCTATAATATCAGGAGCTGCAGCAACAATATTGGATACCAATGATAATACAGGAGAAGAAAGAGTGGCTCTTTCCACCGACCACTCAACATCATTTCTTCTTTTTTGGGCCTCAATAGCCGGTAATGCTAAAGAGGAATGAGCATAAGAAGAATTAATATCGAGCCATAATAATTTTACTTTCGGGAGTTCTGGCATTTCTTATCGTTTTTCTTTTGAAACAATTGATTTTCTCCACAACAACCACACTGACAACCTGTCCCTTTATTCCTAAAAAAACGGATAACCCGATAAACACCCCATCCCACAATAATCGTAACCGTAAATAAAGCCAGAATATGTTGTATCATATGATTTATCCAAAAATTTGATAGATAATAAAACTAACAATCCAAGCCAATGAAGTAGTATATACCACCGTCAGTAAAGCCCATTTCCAAGCTCCTGTCTCTCGTCGGATAGCAGCGACAGCAGCGACACAAGGGAAATAAATCAAAACAAACATCAATAACGAAAAAGCAACCGCCCGATTAAATACTTTTTCCCCCTTTCTCGGACCATACGCATACACATCTTCCTTTAAACGATTTTCCAATTGATATTCAGAATCTTCTCCTTCCTGATCCACCTGATGAATAACGCCTAAAGTGGAAACTACAATTTCCTTAGCTGCAATACCGGACAACAATCCCACCCCTATTTTCCAATCGAAACCAAGAGGTGCGACAATGGGTTCTATTGATTTTCCTATACGTCCCAAATAACTCATACTTTGCTGTTCTGTCAGTTCTTGTAACCCTATTAAATGCAACAAACTATCTCGTTGTTGTTCCGCCAAAGCTACAGGAACTCCTTTCCCCACTGCATAATCATATTTTTGCACAGCCTCTGTTTTTAATGTATCAAAATAATTTTCCCGGCTTTTATCCGGACGAGGATAATATCCTAATGCCCAAATAATCACCACGGCCACCAAAATAATTCCCCCCATTTTTTTCAAGTATTGCGACCCTTTCAACCACATATGCTTTACCGTTGTTAAAGCTGACGGTACCCGGTATGGAGGCAGTTCCATAACAAAAGGCTGATCTTGACCTTTAAACAATACTTTTTTAAACAACAGTGCCGTAAATACAGCCAACAATATCCCCATCAGATAAACGGCAAACAACATATTTCCTGCATGATTCGGGAAAAAAGCTCCTATAATCAATATATACACCGGTAATCGGGCACTACAAGACATAAACGGCGTTATCAATATGGTTAAAATACGATTGGCCCGATTTTCTACAATACGCGATGCCATAATAGCAGGAACATTACATCCAAATCCCATAACCAAAGGGATAAAAGACTTGCCATGTAATCCTATTTTGTGCATCAATTTATCCATAATAAAGGCTGCTCTGGCCATATAACCACTGTCTTCCAATACAGAAATAAACAGAAACAGCAATAGAATATTAGGCAGAAAGACAATAACACTGCCGATTCCTCCTATAATACCATTGACCAATAAATCTTTAAAAGCGCCATCATTCATTACATCCGAAAGCCATCCCTGCAAAACACTTACCAGATATTCAATACCGGTCATCGGATATTCTCCTAAAGTAAACGTGGCATAAAACATAATCCACATAATAAAAATAAATATAGGAAAGCCCCAGACTTTATGTGTAATGATGGTATCGATAATTTCTGATTGTTTATGACGAATCTTATTATGTGTATAGGTTTCTTTCATGGCTCCGCTGACAAATCCATACCGGGCGTCAGCGAAAACAGTTTCCGGATCATCTCCATATTCTTTACGTATCTGCGCCTGAATATCCTCTACCAAAGGGCGTATCCGTTCTATATCCTTTATATTTCGAGTAATCTCCCTGTCCCCTTCCAACAACTTGATTGCGGTAAAACGGGCAGTAAAGCGAGAATCCTTATCAAAATCAAGTTTATTTTCCAAGGTCTCAATCCATTGTTCCAAATAAAGGCCATAATTAATATCAACACCTTCACTCTTCCCTTGAGTCCGAACATCATTAAATACCGTGACAAGTTCATTCAACAAATGCGGAATTCCCCGACCTTTTTTCGCTACAGTAGGAATAAAAGGAATACCCAACAATCTTCCCATGGATTTATAATCAAAGCGATCCCCTGATTCCATCAATTCGTCATACATATTTAATGCGACAACAATTCGTTGTCCCATATCGACCAATTGTGTGGTCAAATAAAGATTCCGCTCTATATTTGAAGCATCCAGCACATTGATAATAATATCCGGTTTATTTTCTACAATGTACTCACGCACATACAATTCTTCTGGAGAATAAGCAGACAAAGAGTATGTACCCGGTAAATCGGTCAATACAATTTTATACCCTTTAAAACGAATTGATGCCTCTTTCTTATCCACCGTAACCCCGGAATAATTACCAACATGTTCATTCAACCCTGACATATAATTAAACAAGGATGTTTTCCCACTGTTTGGATTACCGATAAGAGCTACATGGATACAAGTATCATTATCATCTCGATTATCCGTTAAAATAACAGATGGCGTTACTAACGGTTCCGTTTCTGACATTCCTAAAAGCACCGTTTCTTCTGTCCCTGGCTCTACGGTTATCAATGCAGCTTCCGCTCGTCTCAACGAAACATTATACCCCATGATCTCATATTCTATAGGATCTTTCAAAGGTGCGTTTTTTATAGATGTCACTCGCTTTCCTTTAACAAAGCCCATTTCTGACAGCCGTTTACGGAAAGCTTTACTCCCTTCCACTTTAATTATTATTGCAGAATTTCCGTTTTCAAGTTCAGACAATCGCATGAATGTATCTTCTTTCAAATAAATTTAGAATCGAACTAATGATTCAATATCCAAAAAAAAATAGAAACAATAACATTTCTTCTTTTATAATCGCAAAGATAATTTTAATTTTGTTGTTGGATACTAAATTTTCCCATTCCCCAATCAAATTACCTACTTATAAGTATCCATGACATAATAAAATTACTATTTCAATGAGAAAATTACTCATCATTTTATGTTGTACCCTATGGTTGGGAGCCTGTAACAACATACGTAAAAACCCTTTCCCGGATCTCATTCCTCAGCCGGCTCATCTATTCATGCAAGAAGGTCGTTTCATTTTAACAGACAACTGCATCATCAGTTACCCCAAAGAAAATAAAACATTAAAACAATCGGCTGAAATGTTGTCTGAAATGTTGGGGAAAGCTTCCGGCCTTTCTTTTCAAGTCATTCCTGATCAAGAAAAATGTCAAATAGCATTAATCTCTCAAGATTCAGAAAGCGATCCTGAAGCGTATGGTTTGAGTATCACTCCTTCTCAAATCATCATTTCCGCAGACCGATATAATGGAGTTTTTTACGCATTGCAAACATTGCTTCAAATGCTACCTCCGGAAGTTTACTCCGCGGAAGGAGCCAAACAAACAAATTATACATTACCCTGTCTCGAAATATTCGATTATCCTCGATTCAAATGGAGAGGACTGCATTTAGACGTTTCCAGACATTTCTTTCCCAAAGAGTTTATTTATAAAATCATTGATTTGTTAGCCATGCATAAAATGAATATTTTTCATTGGCATCTGACGGATGATCAAGGGTGGAGACTACAAATCAAAAAATATCCTTTGTTAACTAAGAAAGCTGCATGGAGGGTAGATAGGACTGACTCTCTTTGGGATGCAAGACCTATTAAGAGACCTTGTGAAAAAGCTTCTTATGGAGGTTTTTACACACAGAAAGAAGTAAAGGATATTGTAAATTATGCAGCTTCCCGAGGGGTTACTATTGTTCCCGAGATAGAAATGCCCGGACATTCTGCCGAAGTATTTGCTGCTTATCCTGAACTTTCTTGTATAGGAAAAAAACAAACGGTCCTTCCTGGTGGAATCTATCCTCCTGATTATGCTACTTCATTATGTCCTGGGAACGAAGAAGTATTTACTTTCTTGGAAGGAGTATTGGATGAGGTAATAGAATTATTCCCATCCAAATACATACATATAGGAGGAGACGAAGCATCGAAAAAATTATGGGAAACATGTCCCAAATGTCAAGCCCGTATGAAAAAAGAGGGATTAAAAAACACAAATGAGTTACAAAGTTATCTAATCAAACGTATTGAAAAATATTTAAATGAAAAAGGCCGCAAACTGATCGGTTGGGATGAAATATTGGAGGGAGGATTAGCCCCGGAGGCTACGGTTATGTCCTGGAGAGGAACGGAGGGAGGAATACAGGCTGCCCAAATGGGACATGATGTAGTAATGACTCCCGGTTCTCATCTCTATTTTGACCATTATCAAAACACTCCGGAAAGTGAACCGACAGCTATTGGAGGATTTACTACTGTAAAAAAAGTATATGATTTCAATCCTATTCCTGAAGTATTAACCATAAATGGTTCTGAAGCCGAACATATCTTAGGAGCACAAGCCAATACATGGACAGAGTATATCACAACACCAGAACATGCGGAATATATGATTGTTCCTCGAATTAGTGCATTAGCCGAAGTGGTATGGAGTCCTGATTACACTCGAGATTGGTTCTCTTTTTCAAAACGATTATATACAGCCCAAATGCCTCGGTTTGACCAAATGGGAATACATTACCATAAAGGAGCTGATCATGTTCATTTTGCAGCATTACCTGATCCTGAAAATGAACGGTTTATGATAAATATGGAATCAGAAATTTATAATACACAAATACGTTACACCACTGATAGTACAATGCCGACCTTGAAATCTCACTTATTCAAAGGTCCTATAGAAATACATCAGCCTACTCTAATCAGGGCTATTGTTGTCAAAAACAATACCATTCTGTCCAAAATTCCTTCTGAACGATATGTCGGAATGCACAAAGCCATAGGGAAACCCATTTCCTACCTGTCTCCTTTCAGTTCTCAATACAGAGGAAAAGGAGAAAAGACCTTGAATGATGGATTTACAGGATCCACCGATTTAAACGACATAGAAAATCAAGGTATTGCCAATAGAGATTTAGATATTGTATATGACATGGGGGAATCAACAGAATTTTCTTCTGTAAAGGGTTCTTTTTTACAAAGTATTGGAGCATGGGTGTACTTCCCTTCAAATCTAATTGTAGAAACTTCTGAAGACGGAGAACATTTCACAGAACAAGGACGAATAGAAAATCCTTTTGATTCAAAGTCACAAGTAGCCCGAAAAACATTAGAAGTAACGGGAGATTTTACAGGCCGATATATCCGTATAAAAGCAGAAAACCCTGTTACACCCAATGGATTGCCTGGGGCAGGACAAAAAAATTGGTTATTTGTAGATGAAATATTTGTAAACTAAATAATAAATTTCGCAATAAAAGAGGTGGATTAAATTTACGATTTAATTCACCTCTTTTATTATATCAAAATCAGCTCATAAAACAATATTCAAATTGACTTCTTAAAAACATTACAAAATATCTCCCGCTTTTAATATAACCTTCAAGACATCCATAAAATCCAAAATCCTTGAAAACAAAACTGTCAAAAATAGCAAATCTTATATCAATTTTTACAACTCAAAAAAGCGGTAAAAACATTAAATTTGTTAATTAACTAACCTTTTGGCTCATGAAACCTTTTTACATCACAATTCTTTTATTAACAATCGTTCTATTTTCAGGATGCACACATCAAACAAATACTTCTCATCCTGGCTATCCCTCAAGAGAAACCTCCTTTGACGTCCTCCCGGGATTCAAGAATCCGCCTGCCGGCTATGGAGAAGTTCCTTTTTATTGGTGGATGGGAGATACTCTTACAAAAGAACACTTAACCTGGCATCTTGACTTATTACAAAAGAGAGGTGTCAGCAGTCTTCAAGTTAATTACGCACACAGCGATAAAGGAGGACGATCTTATGGCTTAACCTTCAAATCCAAACCTGAACTATTCAGTGAAGAATGGTGGGAATTGTTTGGATGGTTCATGAAAGAAGCCAAAAAAAGAAACATGACCGTCAGTTTGAGTGACTATACTTTAGGTGTCGGACAAAATTCCTACGTAGATGAAGCATTACGAGAACATCCTGAAGTGACCGGATACGAATTACATTTCGATAGCCGGGAATTCAATAAAGACATTCAATGGGAACTTCCTGAAACACCTCTTTCCGCTGTTATCTACCAATTAGATAAAGAAGGAAAAGTTATCAACAACAATACCATTGACTTATCCAAGGACACAAAAAAAGAATTAAAATGGTCTGCTCCTCAAAGAGGAAAATATTTAGCCTGTGTAGTCTTCAGCAGGAAAAAAGAACCTTCTTTTGATCCTATGCACCCAATATCCGGGAAAATATACATCGAACATTTTTTCCAAAAATTCGAAGATCGTTTCCCTGAATTATCTAAAGGAGGAATTAATTTCTTTTTCTCTGATGAACTTAATTTCCAATTAGGGAATCTGATTTGGAACGACATCTTCCGAGAAGAATTCATCAAACGAAAAGAATATGACATCACGCCTTATTTGGCAGGGTTATTTACAGATATTGGAGATATTACACCCAAAATACGGTTAGACTACAACGATGTTATGGTATCGCTTAGTGAAGAAAATTTCTTTAAACCTGTATATGACTGGCATAGTGAACGCGGATTGATTTATGGGTGTGACCACGGCGGTCGAGGACGTGATGTAACTGAATTTGGAGACTATTTCAGAACCCAACGATGGAACCAGGCTCCCGGTTGTGACCAACCTCATTTAGGACGGGATATTATAAAAAATAAAGTAGCCTCCTCCATCTCACACCTGTATCAACGACCTCGTGTATGGTTAGAAGGATTTTACGGCAGTGGATGGGGAACAGGCTCTGATGCTCTGACAGATGCTATTTTTGCCAATTTCACGATGGGACACAATTTATTAAGTCTGCACGGTTTATATTACAGTACTCCTGGAGGATGGTGGGAATGGGCTCCTCCCTGCAATCATTTCCGTATGCCTTATTGGACTGTTATGGAACCTCTGCTCCGTTGCTCTGAACGGCTGAGTTTTTTGCTCTCCCAAGGGGTACATCGTGCTGATGTTGCTATTTTATACCCTACTGAAAACGTAGTGGCGGGATATGGACAACAAGCTGTTCAAACAGCTTTCTCTTTAGCGGAACACCTTTACAGACAAGGTATCGATTTTGACTTTATGGATTATGAATCATTACAACGAAGCGAAATAGACTCTGCATGTTTAAATGTTGCAGATGAACACTTCAGAATATTGATTATTCCATCCATGAAAGCTATAAAGCACGCTTCTTTAGAAAAAATAGCCAATTTCAGGGAAGCAGGGGGTATTGTAATTGCTTTGGGAGACCTACCGGAGGCTACCGACAGAAAAGGGAAAAACGACTCGGAAGTTATTGCTTTAATCAACCGTATCTTCACAGAAGACAGCACATCTGGAAAAAGTTTTAAACTACAAGATAATCAAGCCGTAACAGAATGCATCAACAATGCTCTTCCCCGGGATTTCAAAGTATTATCAAGCAACTCAGTAACCCCATATGTATACCACAGACAAATAGGTCATAGAGAAATATATGCCGTATATAATGTTCCTCAAGGAACTGAATGCTTTTTCCGATGCTCGGGAGAAGTGGAATTGTGGGATCCCTGGACTGGAAATACTCAACCTTTATCTTACAAAGACTCCGAATCCGGAACAATTATTACTATGCCGCTAACAGAGAAAGAAATACATTTAATTGTATTTAATCCTGGAAAGCGGTCTGACCCGAAAGCATTGCAAGAAGAGTCTTCTTTAAATGAAATGTTGGTATTGGATGGACCTTGGAAATTCACGTTAAAACCAGTATTAGACAATCGATTTGGAGATTTTCATTGGCCTGCATCCAACAAACTAATTGGGGCAGAAATTCGGCAATTCGACTATTCTGACAATCCCGAACAAAATGAATGGAAAAAACAAACAATCGGATACGGAGCTAAATTTAGAATATTGGATGGATTGGCTCAACCTTTAAATGAAAAACTATTGATTGAAAATCCGGAAAGTTTCGATTGGAAACCTTATGAATTTTCTTGGCGTTGGGGAGTGGAAAACGATTATGGACACCAAGGATATCACGGATTAAAAGAAGAAATGTATGATGATTTTATTCGATTAGGAGATATACAAAAACAAGCGACACAAAAAGTTCGCATAGGGAAAAAATCTGGAAATCATTATTACTTATACACTCAACTCATTGCTCCTAAAGATGGAGATTATATCATACAAACAGGTGAGTTAAAACCTAAATCAGCTTATATTAACGGAGAAAAGTTGACAGTTTCCCAACAATCCGTAAAGTTGAAAAAAGGGAATAATCCTCTATTGTTATATTATGATCAAGCAGGAACGACTTATTTCGTTGTAATTGATACAGAAAAACAAGGAGAATTTGAACCTGTTGCTTTAAAAGAACGACCGATATCCATGCGATGGAACGGAGATCTTTCGGTACTTCCCTTTGATGCCAGAAAACCCGGAACAGGAGAAAACGCTCATTTCCAATTCCAAGCAGCTCCTGGAATCCAAAAACTAATCTTTTATGCCTACGCCAACAAGGCAGAAGTAACTGCAGATAACATAAACTGTCAAATAACTTCTTCCTCTTCGAGAAAAGACGGATTGGTTATGTATGAAGCAGTACTCCCTGAAAATAAACCACAAGGAGCAAAAATACACATCTCTTTACAAAATCTTATAAATGGATATACCGGAGGAGCCCTTATCCCCTATCCAATAGAAGAATATTGTGTAGAAGGAGAAATATCTTGTGGTGACTGGAGTAAACAGGAAGGATTAACAACTTATTCAGGAGGAGCCATTTATAGCAAAGAATTCGAATGGAACGAACAAAAACCTAAAAAAACCATTTTAGATTTAGGTGAAGTCGCTTCCGCAGCTACCCTTCTTGTCAACGGGAAAGAAATAGGAACTCGTTTAGCTCCTCCATACACGTTTGATATTACCCGTTATTTAAAAAAAGGGAATAATCAAATAGAAGTCACTGTATATAATACAGCTGCCAATCATTACACAACCATTCCTACTGAATATCGAGGCAGTACTCGTTCAGGACTCATAGGACCTGTAAAAATAAAAGCTGTAAATAAATAAATTTATCCTCACAGGTCAAAAAATAAAAAACACCCTAAAAGTTCCTCTTTCAATAACTTTTAGGGTGTTTTTATAATATATTTATTCTTCAAGTTGTTTTATCCTAATTTGGATAAAAAACGATTTTTATCCACAATAAATCGATCGTGTTTTGCTTGACCTATTTCTCCCTGATCATCATAAGCAGTAACTTTAAAAGAGACTCTACGACCCTCTACCTCTTCCACACAAGCCTCAGCATAAACCTCTTTACCTACTGCCGTAGCACGAGTATGTTTGCAAGCCACATAAATACCTACACTGGATTCCGTTTCTTGCAAATAAGGAGCAATTGCTTTCATTGCAGCCTGTTCCATCAAAGCAATTAAAGCTGGAGTAGCCAAAACAGGCAAATCTCCTGACCCTATATATGCTGCACTTTGATTTTGTGTTACTTTCAATACAGACTTATAAGTTATTCCCTTTTCAATCATGTCTCTTCAGATTTAATGCCATTTCTTGAACCATTGAATCACAAGCACTCAACTTTTGTGCATTAGGAATTCCCACAATATCAACAGGGTCAGCAACCAATGTCCAGCCACAATTTTCAGAAAAACATTTCAATCCTCTTACGCCTCCTCCATTCCAACTATACGAACCAAACAATCCCAATAATTTGTTTTTAACTCCGTAATGAGATAATTCCGTAGTCAGATGTTCCATATTCGGATGCATATAAGTATTATAAGCACAACTTCCTAAAATAATTCCACGACAACGCCATACTTCATTAATCAAATAGGATATATGCGTTTTGGACACATCATACACTCGAATATCTCGAATTCCCTGTTCCGCCAATCCTCTGGCAATATAATCGGCAATCTGCTCCGTATTCCCATACATAGAAGCATACATCACTGCTACTGCATCTTCCGCTTCATAACGACTCCATCGATCATACAACTCGATAACCTTTCCTGGATTATCCCGCCAAATAGGACCATGTAACGGTGCTATAACACAAATATCCGTACCTGATAATTTAGCAAATGCTTTCTGAACCATATTACTATATTTGCCTACGATATTGGAATAATATCGACGCATCTCACTTTCATAATACTTGTCAAAACATATTTCATCATCAAACACACCTCCGTTTAATGTCCCAAACGAACCAAAGGCATCTCCTGAAAACAAAATCTTATCCGTTATATCATAACTCATCATGGTCTCCGGCCAATGAACCCATGGGGTAAACACAAATCGAATAACATGATGCCCCAAAGATAATGTCTCGCCATCCTTTACCTCATGAAAATTAACGAGAGGGCCTAAGTATCCTTCCAAAATCTTGGCTGTTTTCCCATTTCCTATAAGTTGAACATCCGGATAACGACGTAATACATCTCGTATTTCCCCTGAGTGATCCGGTTCCATATGATTAATCACCAGATAATCCAATGTACGCCCACCCAATACGGCTTCTACCCGAGAAATAAAATCAAAATCACTACCCGTTTCTACCGTATCAAACAAGGCTGTTTTTTCATCAACAATAACATAGCTATTATAAGCCACTCCATCTGGCAGAGGCCATAAATTTTCAAATAAATGTTTCTTTCGGTCATTAACACTAATGCAAAAGACCTTTTCTCTGATTTGAATGTTTTGGTACATACTCTCTTTGGTTTTTATATTGACAATCAGAACTTTTCAATTATCATATTACTCAACGAACCTCAAAATCCAACATCTTTTGATCCTCCAAATAGGCTTCCAAATGATCTCCGGGATGTACAGGGCCTACTCCAACAGGTGTTCCCGTAAAAATCAAATCCCCTATTTTCAAAGTCATAAAACGAGAAATATAAGCTATTAACGTATCTACATCAAAAATCATATCTGATGTACATCCCTCCTGACAAGTTTTCCCGTTAATATCGAGTCTGAAATGAATGTGATTGATATCCGGGAAATTACTCAATGGAGCAAATACATTGGGTAATGGTGCTGACTTATCAAAAGCCTTGGCTATTTCCCACGGCAATCCCTTAGCGATACATTCCCGCTGCACATCTCGTGCCGTAAAATCAATTCCTACCGCAATTTCATCATAACAGCGAGAAGCGAATTTTCGATCAATAGCTTTTACCAAACGATTTATCTTAACAACCAATTCTGTTTCATAATGCAATTCCTGAGTAAAATCAGGGATATAAAAAGAATCGTTGTTCCGCAACAATGCCGTATCCGGTTTACAGAAAAAGACAGGATTCTTCGGCTCTTCATGATGAAGTTCCCGAACATGCTCCCGATAATTCATCCCTATACAGATAATCTTCATATCAATCTCTATTTATTACAAGATACTACATAAATTTCCGGAGGATAAACCACATCTGTTAAATAAAGACCTTCTGCTGGTGCTGAACTCCCGGCCAAACAACGATTTTTAGCTTCAATAATAGCTGAGAAATCTGTTATGTCAGTTTTTCCCCGCCCTACATCCAACAACGATCCCACTATGGCCCGTACCATATTACGAAGAAACCGATCTGACCGAATAGTAAAGGTAAGCCACTCTTCTTGTTCTTGCCAATGAGCTTCCGTTACCCGACAAATATTTGTCTTATTATCTGTATGCAAACGAGCAAAACTGGTAAAATCTTTTGTCTTTAATAACAAAGATGCTGCTTCATTCATCAAATTTACATCTAAAGGATAAAAAAATGAAGCAGCCAATCCTCGATAAAATGGATTTTTATGTCGCAATATATAATAAGTATATTCCCTTTCAATAGCATGAAACCGTGCATGTGCATCTGGTTTTACTTCCCGAACGGAAGAAACTGCTATATCATAAGGCAACAAACAATTCAAATGATAAACAAAATCTGAAGCAACTACTTTGGGATAATTAAAATCAAATACATCAAAATGTGCTACATAGTAACGAGCATGAACTCCTGCATCAGTACGTCCAGCGCCTACCACCGAACATTCTTGGGACAACAAAACAGATAAGGCTTTTTCCAAGGTCTGTTGTACGGAAGGGGCAGTAGGCTGAATTTGCCAACCACTGTACCGGGCTCCATTATAAGCCAACTCCAAAAAAAATCTTGCCATCACCTCTCAGAATGATTATCTTTGCAAAGATAAGAAAAATTCAAACATATAAAAAGATGAAAGCAGCTCTGATAGGATATGGGAAAATGGGCCGAGAAATTGAAAAAATACTTCTCCAAAGAGGTCATTCCGTCCCCGTTATTATTGATATAAATAATCTGGATGATTTCAATCAAGAAAATTTATCCAGTGTAGATGTTGCCATTGAATTTACCGCTCCTGATACAGCATTTAATAATATTGTAAAATGTCTGAATTTTGGAACACCTGTTGTTTGCGGAACAACTGCTTGGTTGGACCGATTCCAAGAAGTAACAAAGCTATGCAAAGAAAAAAATGGGGCTTTCTTTTATGCTTCCAATTACAGTATTGGGGTTAATATTTTCTTTGCTGTCAATAAATTTCTTGCCAAAATCATGAATGGGTACCCTTCTTATGACGTTACTGTAGAAGAAGTACATCACACTCAAAAAAAAGATACTCCCAGCGGAACAGCTGTGACTATTGCTGAAGATATTTTGGCCAATATTGAACGGAAAAACAAATGGGTAAAAGAAACTTCTACGGATCCTGAAACATTGGAAGTAATAGGAATACGCCGGAGTATTGTTCCTGGGACACATACGGTAACCTGGGAAAATGAGGCAGACCGTATTACCATAGAACATTTAGCAAAAGGAAGACAAGGTTTTGCCTTGGGTGCCGTAGTTGCAGCAGAATTTCTTTGTGGAAAGACAGGGGTATACTCCATGAACGACCTGTTAAAACTATAAGTTCATAATAATATAAAAAAGAGGCTGACTAAAAAGTGATGTGCCCCCCAAAAGTTGGACGGTTTAACATTATTAAGAGGCGCTCTTA
>CASFOM010000275.1 GCA_949296295.1 uncultured Alistipes sp.
ACCACATTGTCCCCCTTCAACGCCGACAAGGGAATAGGGGTGATGTCCGGAATATTCAATCCCGAAGTAAAGGCCCGGTAATCGGAAACAATGGAATCAAAAACCTCCCGCGAATAATCCACCAAATCCATCTTGTTGACCGCCAAAACCACATGACGAATACCTAACAACGATACCAGATAGGTATGACGACGGGTTTGCATGATAACACCGCTTCGTGCATCTACCAAAATAACCGCCAAATTAGCCGTAGAACCGCCCGTAATCATGTTCCGGGTATATTGTTCATGTCCCGGAGTATCCGCTATGATGAATTTACGTTGATTCGTTGAGAAATAACGATACGCTACGTCAATCGTAATCCCTTGTTCCCGTTCCGCCTTTAACCCATCCAACAACAACGCATAGTCGATTTCTCCTCCTGCGTTACCTACCCGCTTGCTGTCTCGTTCCAACGCATCCAACTGGTCCTCATACAACTTCTTACTGTCAAACAGCAAACGACCTATCAGCGTCGATTTCCCGTCATCTACTGAACCCGCGGTCAAAAAACGCAACAAATCCTTTTGTTCGTCCCGATCTAGGAATTCATTTATATTCAGTTTCTTTTCCTGCATTACTATCTTTACTCCTTTATTTTCAAGAAATACCCTCTAAAAATATCCTTCCCGTTTCTTTTGCTCCATACTCCCCTCCTGATCAAAATCAATCACTCGGGTAGTACGCTCACTTTTCGTCGTCGTCATCATCTCCTCCACAATCTTCTCTATCGTATCCGCCTCCGATTCTACTGCCCCCGTAAGCGGATAACATCCCAACGTACGAAAACGGACCATACGCATCCGGGCCTTGTCTCGCAACTCCTTCGGCATCCGATCATCATCTACCATAATCAAATTGCCATCCAACTCTACTATCGGACGCTCTTTGGCAAAATAAAGAGGGACAATGGGGATATGTTCCAGTCGAATATACTGCCAGATATCCAATTCCGTCCAGTTCGACAACGGGAAAACCCGTATCGATTCCCCCTTATGAATCTTCGCATTGTAAATGTCCCATAATTCAGGACGCTGATTCTTCGGATCCCATTGATGAAAACGATCCCGAAAAGAAAAAATACGCTCCTTGGCCCGGGACTTCTCTTCATCCCGACGAGCGCCCCCAAAGGCCGCATCAAACTTATATTTGTCCAAAGCGGCCAACAACGCTTGTGTCTTCATCAAATCCGTATGAACCTTACTCCCATGCGTAAACGGACCTACTCCTTGACGATATGCCTCTTCGTTCGATTCCACAATCAAATCCCATCCAAATTCTTTCGCATAACGATCCCGAAACTCTATCATCTCATGGAATTTCCATTTCGAATCAATATGCATTAGAGGAAACGGTACCTTCCCCGGAGAAAACGCTTTCTCCGCCAATCGAACCATGACTGACGAGTCCTTTCCTATCGAATACAACATAACAGGATTTTCAAACTCGGCCGCTACTTCGCGGATAATATGAATGGACTCGGCTTCGAGTTCTTTCAAATGACTTAACTTATAGGTAGTAGACATATTCTCTTATACGTGCTCACGCACTTACATTATAATTTTACTTTGTCGCTCCGCAAAGGTAAACATTATTTGCCAACCTGACAATCCTATAAAACGCCTTCTGACGAAACAACACAAAGAGGTTACATTCTTCAAACCATCTAATCTATTCAAAAAAATAAACCAGATTCCGAAAAGGATATATCGCAAAAGAGGTGGCCTGACTTTATAGGTCGGCACACCTCTCCACTCGTTTCAAGACAACCTCCAACAATCGGGATACAGACTCTTCCAGGGGAACCTTCGAGGTGTCTATCACCAAATCCGGATGTTCCGGGGCCTCAAAAACCGACGAAATACCCGTAAACTCACGTATCTCTCCCCGACGGGCCTTCTTATACAAACCCTTGACATCTCGTGATTCACACACCTCCAACGGAGTGTCCACAAAAACTTCTATGAAATTTTCCCGACCTATGATATCCGCTGCCAACGACCGTATGCGATGGGTAGGACTGATAAAGGCCGCTATCGTGATAATACCCGTATCCACAAAAAGTTTCGAAACTTCTGCTATACGACGGATATTCTCCATCCTGTCCTCTTCCGAAAAACCCAAATTCTTGTTGATCCCATGACGAATATTATCGCCATCCAAAATCCGGGACAAAAAACCCCGCGCATACAGCTCCCGTTCCAAGGCCAACGCCAACGTGCTCTTGCCGGAACCGGACAAACCGGTAAACCAAATCATGACCGCACGCTGATTTAACAAACGTTCCCGATCACTGCGCTGCAACATCCTGTCGTATATCGGATAAATATGATTCTGTTCCATAACAATTTGAGAAAAACGGGTTAAATTTAAATGAAAAACAGGAAATGAGAAATTTATTGAATACTTTATGCCAATATAGGACAAATATTCCGACTATTTGACCACAAAGTAGGGATTATGTAAATCCGATTTATTGTAAACCAACGGCAAACCGTCTTCCTTCCTTACTACAACACGGCCGGAACAACGGGCTATCGCATCTCCGGCTGCCGTATCCCACTCCATCGTAGGAGAAAAACGAGGATAGATATCTGCCGTCCCCTCCGCTACAAGACATATCTTGATGGAACTGCCGCGGGAAACCAATTCCGTTGATGAATGAACCGACTTCAACTCTTCTATATAGGCAGCCGTCTCCCCGTTCATGTGCGAAGAAGAGGCGACTATACGAAATGAAGCATGAGAGGAAGAGGCTAAAGGCAAACGTTCCGCTTCGTCCAAACAGGCTTGTAAAGAAGAAGAGGTGACCGAAGAGGGGCACGTCATACGATAAGCTCCCAAACCTTCCTCTCCGAAGTAAAGTACTCCCGATACCGGCACATAGACAACCCCTAAAACGGGAACTCCCGAACGAACCAACGCAATATTAACGGTAAAATCCCCGTTCCGTTTGATAAACTCTTTCGTCCCGTCAAGAGGATCAACCACCCACAAAAGATTCCAGGAAGAACGAACAGCATAAGAATCATGCTGACCCTCTTCACTCAATACGGGAATGCCCGTAGTACCCAGGAAAGAGATGATACGTTGATGGGACGCCTTATCCGCTTTTGTCAGCGGGGAATGATCCTCCTTGTATTCTATTCCAAAATCAGTGGATGAATCGGTGTAAATTGCAAGAATATCTTTTCCGGCTTCCACAGATGCACTAATCGCTGTATATAAATAATCACTCACATTCATAGTAAACACACTTAATATATATTCTCGTCAAAACAGCAAGATGAAACTATCCCCCTGGGAACAGACAACCCTTGCCGCCCGTTCAACGATGAATCATAATCATAAAAGGATGGGCAAAAATATATCTTTTTTACCAATTTACAGTATTGTTATAAAAAAGAAGAAACAACCTCTGTTTTCTCTTTTTACCGGAGACAGGAACATCCCGGGAAAATATTGAAACCGTATGAATCCCATCCGTACCAACGCAGCAGGCGGTCTGTGCGTCACAGACATTTTACCGGACACAGATAATAATCAATTGAAAAAAACGGGGAAACGTTGCGAAACGTATCCCCGAAATCGAAAAAACAAAAAAAACGTGATTCTATAAAAAATAACTGTCGCGGTTGTCCCCTCTATTCCCCCGGACGCCATAAATTGGCCACAGGAAGATTAAGCCGACGAGCACGATGGACCGTATAACCCGTACCGCCCGGCTGGCCATCATAATAACAAATCACCTGGGAACAGCGCTCCAACATCCAATCATTCCGACGAAGGAAACATCGCCGGGAACGGGTCTCCGACAAATGAAAGACCTCGTCTGCCTGAGACAGCAATTGAACGTACAACGCCCGGGATTCCTGATCAAAATCATCCGCCTGATTCCGGCACGGAACCGCTGCCACCAAACGAATATCCGGGCAAGAACCGCTTTCCCGCAACATAATGACCGATTCCGCGGCCCATTGGTCAAAGCCCGTAGCCATGCCACTGATAAACGTACGATAACCCGATTTGTACAACTCCTGGATAATCTGTTGCAACCGGGTACGAATACGGCGATAACGTACAGCATCATAACCGCCCGGGAAAATTTTTTCCAGACGATAACCGGTAAAAGCGGCCGTAGTGGAAGAATCAAAAATCAGTATCATAATGGTATAACTGTTTTACAGACTAAGATAAAACGTTTGGTTACGGTTGCTTATTTTGTCTCATGGTGTTTTAATAAAAAGCATCTTGCCAATGGCAGAGGTCATATCCCTGAGACGAAACAGAAACTACCTTTCAAAAATAACAAATTTTATACAAACCAATATTGAAATCAAGCAAATATTTTATACCTGACTGTCATAACGGATTCCGAACCCGAAAAAGAAAGAACAAGCAATAATTACCCTGTGAATCCATTGAAACAGATACTCAATAAAAATACATTATCTTTATTCCCGAAAAACAAAACATTTATCCAACCCATCATGAAAAAAGAACGGTTCCCCTTATTCCGACTACTAATCCATACCTTAGTCGGCTACACTTATCTCTATCTCTTAACCGGATGCTCCCTTTTTCAAAAAGAAGAGACCATACGTTTCGGTATAATCAGCGATGCACATCAGGATCTGCAACCCGATGCTCAAAACAGATTGCGTGAATTCATTGAAAAAGCAACGGAGGAAAAGCCCGACTTCATCATACAATTAGGCGACCTATCGCATGGTATCGGAACAGACTCCATACTAAACGTCTGGAACCTGTTTCCCGGGAAAAAATATCATGTTTTAGGAAACCATGATTCCGACGGAGCTTCCAAGGAAACCATCATTCAAAAGCAGGGAATGCCCGGGAAATACTACTCCTTTGATGAAGGAGGCTGTCATTTTATCGTATTGGATTTAAACTATGTCCGATTAAACGGAAATTATCTCGATTTCGAAAAAGGAAATTATTTCAAAGCAAAAAAAGAAGATCGGGACCTGATTCATCCGGAACAGTTGGAATGGTTAAAGGAAGATTTGAAGAAAACAAACAAACCCTGTTTTATTTTTTCTCATCAGGGATGGTGTGAGACATGGGCTGGAGGAACCGCCCCAAATGGAGGGGAGATACTAAAGATTATCCGGGAGGCAAATGCAGGAAAGGAAGCCAAGGTTATTGCCTGTTTCTTCGGACATCTCCATATCGACGAGTATAAAAAGCTCGAAAATGTCCATTATTTTCATATCAACAGTGCTTCCTATTATTGGATAGACGGAGAACCCCTATATTCCAGAGGAAATATGGCGGAATACAAATCTCCCTTATACTCATTCATATCCATTAACCCCAAGAAACGTACCATTGAAATAGAAGAAGCCGTATCTGAATTTATACCGCCGGCTCCAGAGAAAACCCATTTCCCCCTTGCAGACCGACTGTCTCCTAAAATAACCGGAAGGACGGTAACTTTTTAATGAAGCAATGTCAATAAGGCAATAAGATTAAGACATCATAAAGGGGGTGTGTCAATTTTCATTTTGACACACCCCCTTTAATGATATGTAATATAAGGTCAGGATACAATGAAAACGGTTGTCTTATAAATTCCGGTTTCGGAAATTCCTTGTAACCTTACCCCTCTTATGAAAGAACAGGATACTGTTATGCATTCATCTTGATATATTGGTAATGAGGACCAAAACGTTCAAACGCTGCCTTTTCCAACGATTCCCGATGATCCGGATGAGCTACACTGATAATCAATTTAGCCCGTTCCTGCAACGATTTCCCGTAAAGATCCACCGCTCCGTATTCCGTAACAAAATAATGAATATGAGCACGTGTCGTCACTACACCGGCCCCTGCATTCAACACAGGTGCTATCTTGCTGATTCCCTTATTCGTCACGGAAGGCATCGCAATAATCGCCTTACCACCTTGACTCATGGATGCTCCATAAATAAAATCTATCTGACCTCCAACACCTGAATAGAACGTTGTTCCCAATGAGTCAGCACAAACCTGCCCCGTCAAATCCACCTGAAGGGCGGAATTGATTGCCGTCACTTTCGAATTTCGTGCTATCACATACGGATCGTTCGTATAGCCTACATCCATCATTAAAACGCCCGGATTATCATCTATAAAATCATAAACCTTCTGAGATCCCATCAGGAAAGTCGAGACCATTTTCCCTTTATCCGTCGTCTTATTCATCCCGTTAATCACTCCGCTCTCTACCAAAGGCAAAACACCATCTGCAAACATCTCCGTATGGATACCCAAATTCTTATGTCCCGTCAATTGGGCCAAAACGGCATTGGGAATAGAACCAATACCCATCTGAAGACATGCTCCATCTTCTATCAATGCCGCACAATGTTTCCCTATCGCCGTTTCTACCTCATTGGGTACAGCAAAGCGAGCCTCTTCCAACGGAGTATCGTCTTCACAGAAATAATCAATCATGGATGCATGAATCATCGCGTCTCCAAAAGAACGGGGAACATGTGGATTCACTACGGCGATAACCGTTTCCGCGCACTCTACTGCCGCCAACGTCGCATCTACTGAAGTCCCTAACGATACGTAACCATGTTTGTCCACAGGTGACACCTGAATCATCGCTACATTACACGGCAATACGCCTGAACGATACAATCGTTGTGTCTCACTAAGAAATACAGGAATGTAATCGGCATAACCTGACTGCGTTACCTTACGAACATTACTGCCTACAAAAAAACTGTCCAACTGAAAAACGCCTTCCAACTCCGGCGCTGCGTAAGGAGCTGGTCCTTCCGTATGCAGGTGATGGATGTGGACATTCCTAAACTCTTTATTCAGGCCGCGAGCAACCATCGCATCAATCAAAATCCGGGGAGCACTCGCTACACTGCTCAAATGAACATGGTCATTCGACTTGATTACCTTAACCGCTTCTTGCGGTGATACAAACTTGATTTCCGGTTTCATCAGGGTTGTGTTAAAATATTATATTGAAAATTGAAACATTGAAAAAGCCATTCCGAGCAAATTATTAACTCCCGAAATGGCTTACAAATATATACATTTATTTCCAATTATTATCTATAAACCTGCCATTATCATACAGAAACATCGATTGCGGCTATTTGATAATCTCAAACTGTTCCTGAGTAGTTATCTTCTCGCAATAATGACAACGCAACGTAACCTTCTCTTTATCCACTACCTCAAATTTCGGTAAAACTCGCTCCTGATTCGTCACACAAATCGGATTGGCACAACGAATGCTGCCTTCCAACGTGTCGGGGACCGATACACTCAACTTCTTCACGACCTCGAAATTCTTAATGTAATTCACCCGAGCCATCGGTGCAAAAATCGCTATCTTATTCAGGGCCTCCTGGGGGACCTCCATATCCGATATCTTTATTATGGCCTTCGTACCCATACGTTTGCTCTCCAAATTAGTCCCAAACGTAATACGGTTCGTTATGTTTTCCAACTCTAAGATATTCAATATCTTAAATAAACTCCCTGAAGGTATATGATCGATTACTGTGCCGTTTTCTATCGCACTAACTTCCAATACTGTTTTCATATGATTTCCTGCGTTTTATTTTACTCCCAACAAATAAGATATAATAGCCATACGCGTAAATACCCCATTACGAGCCTGTTCAAAATAATAGGCTTTCGGATTCGAATCCACCGACGTATCTATCTCATTAACACGTGGAAGGGGATGTAATATCCGCATATTCGGCTTCGTACCTTCCAGCATATTGTCTTTTAATATATAGGCATTCTTTACTCGCTCATATTCCATCAAATCAGAAAAACGTTCCCGCTGAACACGTGTCATATAAATAATATCCGCATCACGAATATAGGCATTCATATCCGTCGTCTCACGAAAATCCATAGAATGCTCCCGCAAGAAAATCTTATACTCCTCCGGCAACTCCAACTCCGGCGGTGACACAAACGTAAAACGTCCGTTGAAATGAGCCATCGCCTGTATCAAGGAATGAACCGTTCGGCCATACTTCAAATCGCCTACTACCATAATATGAATATCCTCAAGACGCCCTTGTGTCTTCTTGATGGAATAAAGGTCCAAAAGTGTCTGACTCGGATGCTGATTGGATCCATCTCCCGCATTTACTACTGGAACAGTAGCACACTCACTCGCATAACGGGCTGCGCCCTCTATGTAATGACGCATCACAATCATATCCGTATAGTTCGAAACCATGCGAATCGTGTCGTGAAGAGTCTCCCCCTTCGAAACACTCGTATTACTCGTATCCGAAAACCCGATAACTCGTCCGCCCAACCGATTGATCGCACTCTCAAAACTCAGACGGGTACGCGTAGAGGGTTCAAAAAACAACGTCGCGATCACTTTATCGCACAACAATTTCTGATTCGGATGGGCCTCAAATTCCGCCGCAAGATCCATGATTTTCAAAATCTCTTCTTTCGTGAAATCATTAATCGACACAAGACTTTTGCTCATATTCGTATTTTTTGATGTTTGCTTTTATTCATAACCACAAAACTCTACCGTTATGTCGGATATCTGCTCCATACGTTCCTTCAGCCGCTCCTCCAAATCCCGACCTATCGACAATGTCATATTGCAGGAATTGTCAAAACGCTGCGACAACACCCGCGGTTGAAACTCCTTGACCATTTTCATCACTTCATTCATGGAAAGATACGGAAACGTAAGGGTATAACAGGCCTCTATCTTGCGGTCCACTACTTCGGCATGGGAAAGAGCATCCCTTGCCGCCTCCTTATACGCCTGGATTAAACCCCCTACTCCCAACTTAACCCCGCCAAAATAACGTACCACGACAATCAAGACATTCGTAACCCCATACGACAATAACTGTCCTAAAATAGGACGACCCGCCGTAGAGGACGGTTCCCCATCATCCACTGCTCGCGTACGCTCCCCTGAAAAACCCAAACGCCACGCAAAACAATGGTGGCGCGCACTATAATGCTCTTTTTTCAAGGATTCTACTAAGGTAAGGGCTTCTGATTCGGAAAAAACAGGATATGCAAAGGAGATGAACTTACTCCCTTTCTCTTTATATATCCCTTCTGATGGTGCGGTTATGGTTTTGTAGCTATCCAAAACTTCGCTCTTTAATTCAAACAAAGATAAAACTTTTCCAATATATCTGCAAAATGTTTTATACCCCTGGAAAGAAAAAATTTTCAATCGATACGTATCCCGCATTAAATCTCATTCAAATTGACTACCTTTACAGAAACAGAAGAAACATTATTCATGAAAAATATCAATAAAACAGGTATAACCCTTTTACTGTTGGGAACAATAGGAATAACCGGATTCGCCCAAACCAATTACAACTTCAGAAAACTGCAACGGGAGAAACTGAACAGAGGTGTTGTCGCGGTCAGGGAAAATGCGGAAAAAGTAGCCATCTCGTGGAGATACCTTTCTTCCGATCCCGTAGAAACCGCTTTCAACTTATACAGAAACGGAGAAAAAATCGCCCATATCCCCGCCAATACCGGCACCTGCTTCTCCGACAAATACCCCCGGTCTGAAAAAGCCGTTTATACCGTAAAAACAGTAATCAAAGGAAAAGAAAGTCAAAAAGGGGAATCTTTCACGCTCCCTGAAAAAGCCCCCTGCGGATACATCAATATTCCCTTAGAGAAACCCAAAGACGGCATTACCCCTGCCGGAGAAAAATACAGTTATGCTCCCAATGACGCATCCATAGGAGACGTTGATGGGGACGGCGCATTTGAAATCATCCTGAAATGGGACCCCTCCAATTCCCACG
>CASFOM010000276.1 GCA_949296295.1 uncultured Alistipes sp.
GTATATAACCCGTCAGATACGTTGTTTACCCGTAGGGGACGGTTTTCCGGAGCGACAGTGATGTCCGGATATATGATGCTCAAACAACAGGCGGAAAAAGGTTGGGAAATTTTTACGGCGAAATAAAAATAGTATCCGTATGAAAAAATGGTGGCTGGTATGTTTGTTCATAGTGGGAACTGTATCTCTTTTGGAGGCACAGTTCAACAAGCGTTATTTCTACTATATCGGGAACGGACTGGTTAATGACGGGAAATATGCCGAAGCCATAGAGATGCTGAACAGTCTGTTAATTGCGGATACGCTTTCAGCTGACGGATTCTTTTTACGAGGTATTGCCAAATACAATTTGAATGATATCGTAGGAGCAGAATCCGATTTCACCAGAGCAATTCGTGTCAATCCAACCTTTACCCAAGCCTACCATTATCGAGCGATAACAAAGTCTTTTTTAGGTGATTATGAATCATCCATTGCCGATTTTGACAAAGCATTGGATATTCGTCCGGACGTAGAAGGGATTT
Organism: uncultured Alistipes sp.; assembly: GCA_949296295.1. GTDB lineage: Bacteria > Bacteroidota > Bacteroidia > Bacteroidales > Rikenellaceae > CASDZK01. The sequence goes on from CASFOM010000276.1 coordinate 525, forward strand.
ATTACAGTCGAGGGATTACCCATTTTTTAAACATGCAGTTTGACAAGGCCATCGCCGATTTTGACTATTTCATTCGCCGAAATCCTTATGTAGTGGATGCCTACATCAATCGGGGAACAAGCTACCTTATGTTAAAGGACACGACACGTGCTTTTGAAGATTATGACAAGGCGGTAAAAATCAATCATTATGACGCCTCCGGCTTCTTACGTCGGGGAGGGATTTACCTGATGCGGGAAAAATATGATGAAGCCTATAACGATTTGACGGAAGCCATCCGGCTCGATTCAGTCAATCTGCCCGCCTATTTTAACAGGGCAATCGTCTATTCCTCCACGAACCGTCCTTTGGAAGCGATAGCGGATTTAAACAAAGTCCTTGAATTGGACTCCACCAGTTCCATCTCCTATTTCAACCGAGCCATTATCTACTCCCAGATAGGGGACTACAATCATGCGTTGGCAGATTACAAGAAAGTATCGGAATACAGTCCGAACAACGTCCTGGCCTATTTCAACCGGGGAGGCGTCAATATGAAATTGGGATTTTTAAAAGAAGCGGAAGCAGACTTCAGCAAGGCTATCGAATTATATCCTGATTTTGCGAATGCCTATATGGCTCGTTCCAATGTCCGCTATACCTTACAAGATATGACGGGTTCAAAAGCGGACTATGATACGGCCCAGAAAAAAATTGCGGAATACCGGACCAAATTAACAGACAGTACATTCTCTGCGTACGCAGACACGAGTCGTGTATTCAATAAACTCCTTTCGTTTGACGTTGACTTCGGGAATGATGAATTTGAGAACGTAAAAGCCAATGATTTTGCGATTAATCCGAGCAGTTTTATTCCCATGTTCCGTTTTGCGGTATTAAGCCCCGATCAATCAACGAAAGAGACCAAGCCTCGTTATCGATATGATTATCCACTCTTAACAGCTTTCTTAGAGCGCACCAAGGACACTCAAACCTCTTTTTCCTTAAAACCTGTCAATGTTTCGGAAAACATATTGCACTCCTTGGATGAAGAGCGGCAACTGTTAATGGAAGAACGAGAAGTGCCGCAATGGGAAGATTCCTATGCTCGAGGTGTATATCTTTACTCTCAAAAGCAATATACGGGAGCCCTTAACGAGCTTTCAAAAGCCATTTCTTTGGACAGCAATAACGGATTACTTTACCTGATGCGGTCTGTGGTTAATACGGAAATGACCGATTTCATTGCGTCCATCGATCAAGGGATGCAACGTTTGGTTATCGAAGCCACCCCCTCTGAACAGCTAAAAAATACGAAACGGGTATATAGTTACGATGCTGCTTTATCGGACGCCAGCCAAGCCATAACCTTAATGCCGGACATGGCCTACGCTTATTACAACCGGGCAGCCATACGTTATCGTTCCGGAGACATGCCGGGAGCCATTGAAGACTATACGAAAGCGTTGGAACTCTATCCTTATTTGGGAGAAGCGTACTATAACCGGGGTTTGGTACTGTTGCATTTGAAAGATACTCGTAAAGGGGTCATCGATATTAGTAAGGCAGGGGAATTAGGGGTAAAAGAAGCCTATCCTTTATTGAAAAAAATCCGCAATTGGGATACGTTGAAATAAATTGCATCATCACGTTTCAATCATTACTTTTCTATTTTCAGTTAAAAATTGTAACTTTGTTCGACTAAAGCCCAAGATATAAGGCTCACTAAAATCCGGAGAATATATGGATATTGCAGAGATAGGCAAATTTAAATTGTTGAACGAGTTAGTTTCAGGGAGTGACTTTTCTTCCAAAATAAAAGGGAGAAATGATTGTATGGTTACCGATATTTCGGGGGACACCTACCTCCTTGTTTCTTCCGTATTAATGATGGAAGGGATTCACTTTGATTTAACTTATACTCCTTTAAAGCATTTAGGGTTTAAAAGTGTTGTAGCTGTTTTATCCGATATTTGTGCCATGAACGGTACCCCTGTTCAAATAAAGGCGACCGTAGGAGTTTCTTCCCGCTTCACCGTAGAAGACTTACGGACATTATTTGACGGAATACGGACCGCTTGTACCGTTTACGGAGTTGAATTATCTGATGCGGACCTAACTTCTTCGCGGACAGGAGTAACTATTGCGATGACGGGGACAGGGCAAGTATCAAAAGACCGGATTGTTTATCGGAGCGGAGCACAAGTAAATGATTTGATTTGTGTAACGGGAGATTTGGGAAGTGCCTATATGGGATTGAAATTATTAGAACGGGAGAAACGGGTATTGCGAGGGAATGATGTTGCCCGTCCTCAGTTTGAAGGATATGAATATCTGTTGGAACGGGAATTAAAACCCCGATTACGAATAGATGTAGTGAAAGAATTACAGGAATCTGATATTCTACCGACCTCGATGATTGATTTATCCGACGGATTAGCTTCCGATTTAAAGCAGATTTGTCAATCCTCAGGATGTGGCGCACGTATTTATTTGGAAAAGATACCCATTGCCTCCGAGACTTTTGATTTATCGGATCAATTTCAGATAGACCCGGTTGTTGCAGCACTGAATGGAGGGGATGATTACGAGTTGCTTTTTACGGTACCGGTTTCCTATTATGAACGGGTCCTTCATTTGGGCGGCATTGATGTAATAGGCCACATGAGTCCGTCTTCTCAAGGGGTAGCCCTGGTTACTCCGGACGGAGCAGAAATAACCATGCAGGCGCAAGGATGGAAAGAATAACCAAGAAGAAACAAATTAACAATAAAAAGATACGAAGATGTTGAATATCGTATTGTTCGGTCCTCCGGGGGCTGGTAAAGGTACTCAGGCCGATAAACTGATGGAACATTATGGACTGTTGCATATTTCTACGGGAGAAGTCATCCGGGAACAAATAAAAGCGGGGACGGAACTAGGGAAACGTGCAGAAAAAGAGATGGAAGGGGGCGCCTTGGCTTCCGATGAGATTGTAATCAAAATCATTGCCGATTTTGTTGAGCAGCATAAATCGGCCAAAGGCGTAATTTTTGATGGTTTTCCTCGGACAACCCCTCAAGCAGAAGCCTTTGATCAGGTATTGTCGGAAGAAGGGTTAGAAGTAACCATGATGTTGGCTTTGGAAGTACCGGATCAAGAATTAATAGAACGTCTGTTACTGCGGGGGAAAAGCAGCGGACGGGCCGATGATCAAAGCGAAGAAATTATTGTCAATCGGATTGCTGTATATAAGAAGCAGACAGAGATAGTCAAACAATTTTACGAAAAGCAGGGAAAATTTATCTCGGTAGACGGGACAGGCGGTATCGATGTTGTATTCGGGCGGCTTTGTGACATCATTGATCGCTATATATAGGAGCTGTCCCTCAATGATTTGGATACATTCTTACCCTTTTCGGTCAGATATCCGTATATCTTTTATTGTAAAGAGATGCGTCATGTTTGCCAATTGTTACATTATTCTCGGAATTCAAGCACAGTAATTTACTTGAAGTAAAGATTCTGTTGTCTTCATTCTCAGGAATCTTATATTTTGCATATTCTGATGTATCTAAAAGATGGTGTCCCATTTGGTCATTTGACACGACCTTTTTTATTTCAATAATCTAAGAAGAAAAACGATGATTAGTCTAAAACGTATTACAAAGAGGAAAGATTTATCCGATACCTTACTACAATTATACGAATTGTCATTCCCGGATGCAGAACGACGTCGTCCGGAACAGTTATTTTACTTAATAGAAAACCGTAATCGTTTTTTCTTCTGCGAGATTTGTTATAATCATCAATCAGCGGGTTTGTTCGTATATTGGCAATTGGATGGTTGTTATTTTTTAGAGCAATTAGCCATCTTTCCGGAAATGCGAAATCACAGCATCGGCTCTCAATTACTAAGCTACCTTGAAGAATACCTGCCGGCCCCCCGACTTCTGGAAGTAGAACCGGAAGATGACGGCATGGCGGGACGTCGCATCCGTTATTATGAAAGGAACGGATACACCATAGTAGATAAAAAATACGTTCAGCCAGCTTTTGACCCTCATAAGCAACCGATCCCTCTTTGGATTATGTGTAATAAGATACTTCCAGAAAAAGAGCTGGCCAATTTTATTGATACCATCATAAAAGATGTTTATCAGGCCAATCTTTATTGTGTAGATTCCCCACGTTAAAATCAGACCCAAATTACATATTCCAAAATAAAGAAAACCGACCACAAAATTTTTCA
>CASFOM010000277.1 GCA_949296295.1 uncultured Alistipes sp.
TCCCATGAGGAACCTGATGTTGGAGAATCGTATGATGCTTGATACAATCCTTTTCACCTGCTATCGTTATACCATATAAATGAGATTCTGCCCCACTCTCGGCTTGTATGACCTTATGACGATTAACAAGATGTCCTCCTAAAGAAACAACTAAGTTTTGGAAATGACTGTACGCTCTTTGCCGTACGAAAACAGTGTTCATTACCGGAAAACTGCTATTGTGTTGTTCCGTAATTTCCAAGGAACTCTCTGGAGCAAGGAAAATTTCACAAATTCTGGTTATTTCCTGTTGAGGAGCAAATTTAAAGTTCAAGCGGACAGATACTTGTTCGTCTAAGATAATCAATAAATGTTGGGAATGTGTAATTTCAATGGATAAAACATCGTTATTGGCCGGTGTGTGAGGAAAATAAAAAACTTTTTTTTCGGCTGTTTCAAAATGAGATGAATCTGTGCCGAAAGAAGGGCGACGTTGATAAACGTTATCAGAGAGACGATCTTGAACATCTGCATCCAATAGTTGGTAAGCAGACTGACTGAATAGTTCAGGATGACAATGATTAAACGCTTCAAACGTCATGTTTTGGAATGTTTCCTGACACTCTGTTTTTCTGTTATTGTTCATTGTCATAATCTTTTATTAGCCAATCGTACCCCCTCTTTTCCAATTCCAATGCCAATTCTTTCCCCGCAGAATAGATAATACGACCTTTGTATAAAACATGTACGTAATCGGGTACGATATAATCGAGTAACCTTTGGTAATGAGTGATGACAACCGTTGCATTTTCAGATGTCTTCAATCGTGTTACACCTGTAGCTACTATACGTAAAGCATCGATATCGAGCCCACTGTCTGTTTCATCCAAAATGGATAAGCATGGATTCAACATAGCCATTTGGAAAATTTCATTTCGCTTCTTTTCTCCCCCGGAGAATCCTTCATTAACACTCCGGGAAGTAAGATTGCTTCCTATTTCTACAATTTTACTTTTCTCTTTCATCATTTTCAGAAATTCTGCTGAAGAAAGAGGCGGAAGATGTCGGTATTTCCTTTGTTCACTGATTGCTGCTTTCAAAAAATTGGCCATGCTTACTCCTGGAATCTCTACCGGATACTGAAATCCAAGAAACAATCCTTCCCATGCCCGTTGTTCAATAGGCATTTCCAACAGGTTTTTCCCATTGAATAAAATTTCACCTGACGTAACACTATATTTTTCTTTCCCTGCCAATACTGAAGCAAAAGTACTTTTCCCTGAACCGTTGGGACCCATAATGGCATGGACTTCCCCTGCTCGGACGGTCAGATTGATTCCTTTCAAAATCTCTTCTCCTGCTACTTCCGCATGTAGGTTTTTTACTTCTAACATCATCTTGTATATATCGTTTTAATTGATAACTACCCTATACTACCCTCTAAACTGATGGATAACAGCTTTTGTGCTTCTACTGCAAATTCCAATGGAAGTTTGTTCAGTACCTCTTTGGCGTATCCATTTACGATTAATCCTACGGCTTGTTCCGTATCGATACCTCGCTGATTACAATAGAAAAGTTGTTCCTCTCCAATTTTTGAAGTGGTTGCTTCATGTTCAATAGTACTGCTTTTATTTCCCGTACGGATATCGGGGAAAGTGTGGGCTCCACACTGGGAACCAATCAGAAGAGAATCACACTGAGAATAATTTTTGGCATTCGCTGCTTTGGGTGCTACGCGTACCAAACCCCGATAGCTGTTGTGGCTGAATCCTGCCGAAATACCTTTGGATACAATACGACTTTTGGTATTTTGTCCCAAATGAATCATTTTTGTTCCTGTATCAGCTGTTTGATAGTTATTGGTCAGGGCTACGGAATAAAACTCTCCAATGGAGTTGTCTCCTTGAAGAACACAACTCGGATATTTCCATGTGATGGCAGATCCCGTTTCTACCTGAGTCCAGAATAATTTGGCATTGGCGCCTCGACAAAGGCCCCGTTTGGTTACGAAATTGAACACGCCTCCTTTCCCTTCCTTGTCGCCCGGATACCAATTCTGAACCGTAGAATATTTTACTTCTGCATCTTTTTCTACAATAATTTCCACAATGGCCGCATGTAATTGGTTTTCGTCACGCATCGGAGCCGTACATCCTTCCAAATAACTGACATAGGCTCCTTCGTCTGCTACAATTAATGTGCGTTCGAATTGTCCTGTATTGGCCGCATTGATACGGAAATAGGTAGATAGTTCCATAGGACATCGAACTCCTCGAGGGATATAACAGAAGGAACCATCCGAAAAGACTGCGGAATTGAGAGCTGCAAAAAAATTATCTGTATAAGGCACTACTTTCCCCATATATTTTCGTACCAATTCAGGATATTCCCGTACTGCTTCCGAAAAAGAACAGAAAATAATTCCCTTTTCCGCCAACGTTTCCCGAAAGGTCGTTTTTACAGAAACAGAATCCATAACGGCATCTACTGCTACGCCAGACAATACTTTCTGTTCATCAAGAGGGATTCCTAATTTTTCAAAAGTTTCCCTGAGTTGCGGATCTACTTCTTCCATACTGTTCAACTTTTTCTTTTTGGGAACAGCATAGTAAATGATATCCTGATAATCGATGGGCGGAATATTGAGATGCGCCCAGGTAGGTGTCTTTAATGTTTGCCAATGACGGAATGCTTTGAGACGAAATTCCAACATCCAGTCGGGCTCTCCTTTTTTTTCAGAAATTAATCGGATAATCTCTTCATTTAATCCTCGAGGAAATTCCTCGGTTTCTATATCGGAGACGAAACCGTATTTATAATCGTTTTTTGTCGTTTCTAATATGTCGTTCATTTCTCGTCTTTCGAAAATCTTAATGTGTGCAAAGATAGGTATTTTTAATGGCATAACCTACCATCGAACTGTTTGGATTATTCATGCAAAATACGTACAATAGGCTATTTTTATTATTTACCTTTTAAAATTAACTAAAGGAATATCAATATGTTTAATTTGGCTTATATTAGTATAGATGATGAAAAATAGTAAAAAAAATATTTATAACTTAATATAAATAGCTTATAGTTTGAAGTAATTTATCATGTCTTTCCCTTCAATATATGCCCATATAATATTTAATGGATTCATTTCAATAAGTAATCTTTTTTTTGTTCTATAATATATGGTAACCTTTTCGAATACTCATCATCTTTTATACTTTTAAAAATTTTTTCTATTGAATTTTCTATTTGATTAACGTTTATCTTGATGAATGCTCTGTCATCTATGTATTCTGCAATATTCGTACAACCATCGTAAAAACATAAAGTTTCTGCAATTATAGGATCCACAATTTTTTCTGTAAAATAATCGGTTACAAATGAATTTTCACAAGTAAAATGATATTTATATGGAATTAAACCATCAAATTTATCGTCTAAAGGGTATCTATAGTTTTTCATTTTCTGTAATATTCCCCCCGTAACTATTTCGTCCGTAAATATCAATACCTTCTTCTATTAAACTATCGATTGCAAAAATAAATTTCAGCCTTTTTTTATGTCCATCCCAAAAACGTTTATCACTGGTTATGATAGAAAATAATTCTTGTTTAGAGTTTATAAAAGAATGGGTATGGTTTATTATATGGTAATGTTTACTTTTAATCCACCAAGATAATGGAATATACTGAGGACTTACAGTGAAATTCTCTTTTGTGTGAAATTTGAAACAAGGCGGTTCTGTTAGAAATACAATTGTTTTATTGGGATTAAAAATTTTTTTATGATCGAAAGGAGCTGTTAAAATAATGGCAAAATCATAATTATTATCAATTACAAATTCTATATTTTTCCATGTAGTTTTTCCAAAACCGTATTTTTTTATATTATCTAACATTACTTGGTCGTTTTGCCAAAAACATGTTACATATATTTTAATCTTTTTTGTTTTCATAAACTAAGAAATATAATTTGCAAATATCTTATTTTTTCGCTATATTTGAAAGGAACTAATAAAAATATGAATTATGAAAACTTTAAAAACTTTACCTGTAGAAAATCTTAAGGGAAAAATGAACAAATTTGAAGAATTACTTTCTTCTAATCCTTTAGTAGTACAACGTACAAATTCTTCTCCTGTTTTTTTATGATTGTGTAGCGCAATGTATTTCATATGTGTATGGGCAATTTGGTTTTACAGGAGAGACTTATTCTCCTCAATACATTCAATCTTCTATTGATTCTGCTTATGCTGCAGCGGGGTTGCCTACAAATCAAGGAGTATTAGCCTCTGACTTTAATGCAGTTATGGGAGCGTGTTTCGAAGGTTCTAGTGTCACTATTACTAATAACTATGAAGTCCCTGATAACGCATATGTTACAATTGTTATTTATAATCATGCTGTTGTTTTACAAAATATTTATCCTAACTTTTAAAAAATAATGTTATGAAAAGGGTTGTTTTATTCGTTGTTTGTACTTGTATAGGTATGGGACAACTTGGCGCACAAATATCCCGAGAGGTTTACAGGGAAAGGTTAGACCGTTTAGGAATAAAGTTTAATCAACCCAAAGGATCTGCAGAATTGGAAATTTCAGAGGTAAAAGCAATGATCAAAGGGATGCCTTTTCCTTTGGTGTTTGATGGATATGGACTTGCTGCAAAAAAAATTCGGGTGATTTATGGTTCTGCATTAACTTATGCGTTGGGAGATAATAAAACCCCTGATAACGCCGTAAGGGCTGACAGAATCCGATATTTGATAGGATACAATATTGCACTTAGTTCCTCAGACCTTTCGAGAAAATTGGATATTGAATATTTGATTGGACATAAAGATTATGCCATTCCTTTTATTGAAAATGAAGACCAGATTAAATTGATTGGTCAGGAAGAGGCTCGAAAACGATTTAATGCCGATTCTATTCTTGTCTATTCTATTCCATTAAAAACTTCCGAAAATTTTAAATATTGTACCTCATTGGTCGTATTTAAAAAATCTGTCGCACTCTCGATTCTTTTGTTTTTACCCGAACAGGAAATGAAACATCAGAACAAATATTTGAAAAAATTAGATGGAACAATTTGGTTCCCGGAAAAAATCATTTCTCCCCCAAATGACTCCCTGATTTATGGTCAAACGGCTTTGAGCAAACGAATTTCCGCTAATTTAAACCATCCGAAAAGGAATAATGTTCTTACAAATCGTATTTTGGAGGAAATAAAACAAAACGAAACAAGGGAATAAAGTATTTTTGATGGAGTTGGATGGTAATGGCCATCCAACGGTTACGTTATTTTCGGAATTTGAATTAAGTTATTTACTCAAATAAACATTTGTCTATCTCATGTTCATTTACTGATTTCTGGATATCTTAAACGGGGAGCCTCAAATTTTTATTTTGAGGCTCCCCGTTTAAGGGGTATTAAAGTCAAAATTCTGATAATAAGATGATAAGTTAGGTTTACTTAAATGATTAATGAAGTCCGTATCCCTAAAACAATACAATAGTTAATATCTTTTAATCCTTTATTTAAGTTTCGAAATGAGGTACGAACTATTATAAAATCGTTTACTGTAAATTTATCTAATCTCATTCAGAATACTAATTAAAATTCTGCATTCTTAGGTGTACGCGGGAATGGAATGACATCGCGAATATTTCCCATTCCCGTAACAAATAACAACAGACGTTCGAAACCTAACCCGAAACCACTGTGAGGAGCCGTTCCAAATCGACGGGTATCTAAGTACCACCACATATCTTTATCTGGAATTCCCAATTCTTCAATACGGGCAGCCAACTTATCGTAATCTTCTTCCCGTTGTGAGCCTCCGATGATTTCTCCTATTTTGGGGAAAAGAACGTCCATGGCACGAACCGTTTTTCCGTCATCATTCTGCTTCATGTAAAATGCTTTGATTTCTTTTGGATAGTTGGTAAGAATAACCGGCTTTTTGAAGTGTTGTTCCACCAAATAACGTTCATGTTCGCTCTGTAAATCAAGTCCCCAACTAACAGGAAATTCAAATTTGTGTCCTGATTTCATTAAAATATCGATTCCTTCCGTATAGTCAAGTCGGATGAATTCATTTTCTACGACAAATTTCAGTCGATCAATCAATTCATTATCGTACATTTTATTCAGGAAGGCCAAGTCATCTGCGCAATATTCCAAAGCATAACGGATGAGGTATTTTAAAAAATCTTCTGCCAAATCCATGTTCTCTTCGATTTCATAAAAGGCCATTTCCGGTTCTACCATCCAAAATTCTGCTAAATGGCGTGGCGTATTCGAGTTTTCTGCCCGGAAAGTAGGTCCAAAAGTATATATCTCTGACAGAGCCATTGCTCCCAATTCCCCTTCCAATTGTCCTGAAACCGTTAAATTGCAAGATTTACCAAAAAAGTCTTGGGTATAATCGATTTTCCCATCGGCAGTGCGAGGTGGATTTTCTATATCTAATGTCGTAACCTGAAACATTGCTCCTGCTCCTTCTGCATCGGAACCGGTAATCAATGGTGTGTGTAAATAAACAAATCCTTTGTCATTGAAATATTTATGAATAGCGTAAGCCATTGCGTGACGGATACGTAAAACTGCTCCAAACGTATTGGTCCGGGGACGTAAATGAGCAATGTCTCTTAAAAATTCAAGAGTATGTCCTTTCTTTTGCAATGGGTAACTGTCCGGATCGGCTGTGCCGTATATTTCAATTGTTTGAGCCTGTATTTCTACGGGTTGCCCTGACCCTTGAGAGGGAACCAGTAATCCGCTGACTTTCAAACAAGCACCTGTTGTAATTTTTTTGAGTAAGGCTTCGTCAAAAGCGGCTACATCAACAACTACTTGTATATTATTAATGGAAGAACCATCGTTAAGAGCAATAAAGGCTACATTTTTATTGCCTCGCTTCGTTCTTACCCAACCTTTTACAATCACTTCCTGTGATGCAGGAACCGTTTTCAACAATTCCTTGATTTTGATTCTTGATTCTTTCATTGTTTCTTCTCTTTTTAGACAGGGCAAACCCTGTTTATTGTCATTTTTATTTTTGAACCCGCTAAATTACACAAAATTTTATTTTTTTGTATCTCATACGGAAAAAAAGATTATCCCTTTGTCGGTTGGAATGAAACGCAACGGCGTAATCGACGAATACCTCGTTGTGCCCATACGGTAACAATGGAAAAAACAAGTCGGGGAATAATAATCCAAAACAGACCGATTCCTATCGAGGCAAATAGAAAACTGTCTTCCAATAGGCTGTGAGTCTCTGCAATGCTGGTGTTAAGCAAAGATACATCATCGGAGGTGAGCCGACCATTTTTTATTTCTGAAACAAGGACTGTCCCTCCGTATGCCAACCCTAAGGTATTGGCTACAATCCATAAAAAAGTGGTGGAATGAGGTAACCCCAATACTGTCATAAGGGGATGCAGAGGGCGCGTTAGATAATTGATGATTTTAAATTCTTTCAGGATGTTTTGAAGAATATACAAACAAATGATAACAATAAAAATCTGTATCGATAAAGGGAGGGTTACCTGAAGCCAATTGATAAACAATTCACTTACTGAAGTCGGTTGAGAAAGAGAAGTGGGCAGTAATAATGTCCCGGAAAAGGATTCGGGTAAAATACGATTCAAAAGAAATCCTGCACTTAGGGCTGACAAAATACGAAACAGAGTAATCGCTGTGGCTGAAGCCCCTGTCTTTTTCTGAATGGTGGATTCTATAATTAAATTATGGGCCATTAGACACATAGTAGCCAGAATAGTAACGGAACGGTAGTCCAATCCTAATGAGGCTGCTACTCCTATGGCTGAATAAATATTGGTTAAAATGGAGGTAACAAATACGAGCGCTGCTCTTCCGTCAAGTCCCAACAGATTGAATAAGGGAGTAGCAAAGGAGGATATAGCATGTACTACTCCTATATAATTGAGTATACTTACAATTAGAGTAATGGGAATCATCATTTTCAGTAGCCATTGGGCTGATGCCCATGCTGGCTTTAATGACTGGCTAACGGCAACGCTTATCCGTTGCTTGAATACGGAAATGGTCATGTCAAATATTGGGTTGTATCTTGTTTAAAAAAATTAAAAAATGAAGATGGTTCATCCAACAGTTGAATTATTTTCGAAGTTTGGATTTGGTTGTTTTCATGCTTTATAATTTAAGATGCATCGAAAAAAACGGTGGATTATTATTGTGTAATTGTCGGAATTCAGAACAAGTTGTTCCCTCAGAACAGAACGTTTGTCATATCCATCTTTGATCTCTTGTTTTTTCTGGTTCTTAAACATCTTAAAGGGGGTGCGTCAATTTATATTTTGACACGCCCCCTAAAATAAGAACACGAAATAAATTAATTATACTTCTTCAAATACTTCTTTCCCTTCTCCGCAAAGAGGACATACCCAATCATCCGGGAGCATTTCAAAGGGAACTCCGGCTTTGACGCCGGCTTCGGGATCACCCAATTCCGGGTCATATACATACCCGCATACGGTGCATTTGTACTTTTTCATAATTTTACTTTTTTATATTAAACATACGGAATATTAAGCCGGTATGAAATGGAGGAAAATAAATCCTTCCGAATTTTATTTTAAACCAAATTTCATACCTTTTTTGTAATATTCTGAATTTTTTAATCAATTCTTCAATTTGATCCCCGTATAAGTTTGCGGGGACAAATTATGCAATTCTTGCTTTACAGAAGAAGATACCTCTAATGAATCAATAAAATCCGAAATAGCTTCCCGGGTAATCGCTTTATTGGTACGGGTAAGTGCCTTTAAGGCTTCATAAGGATTGGGATAATTTTCTCGTCGCAAAATGGTTTGAATCCCTTCTGCTACAACAGCCCAATTTTTTTCAAGATCATTATCGATAGCCGATTTATTGATAATTAACTTGTTGAGGCCACGAGTTAAAGACCGTAAAGCAATAACGGTATGAGCCATGGGAACACCAATGTTACGTAAAACGGTGGAGTCAGTTAAGTCCCGTTGTAATCGCGAAATAGGTAATTTCCCGGACAGATGTTCAAAAAAGGCGTTGGCAATTCCCAAATTTCCTTCTGCATTTTCGAAATCTATTGGATTTACTTTGTGTGGCATCGCTGACGAACCTACTTCTCCGGCTTTGATTTTTTGCTTGAAATATTCCATAGAGATATAAGTCCACATGTCACGACAAAGATCAATCAAAATGGTGTTAATACGTTTAAAACCATCAAAAATAGCGGCTATATTGTCATAATGCTCGATCTGTGTCGTAATTTGAGAACGTTCAAGGCCTAACGTGTCATTGACAAAATGATTCGCGAAAGCAACCCAATCTATTTCAGGATAGGCTGCTGAATGAGCATTGAAATTCCCTGTCGCTCCTCCAAATTTGGCAGGACATGGGATGGATTTTACCAGGGAAAGTTGTTTGTTCAAACGATCTACGAAGACCATAATCTCTTTTCCTAAACGAGTAGGTGAAGCCGGTTGCCCGTGGGTACGGGCCAATAAGGGAACGTCCTCCCATTCTTTCGCCATTGCTGAAAGCTGATCTACCAAGTCTTGCAGCATCGGATAATAAAGATTGTTTGATGCATCGCGCAGAGAATACGGAGTGGCTGTGTTGTTGATATCTTGTGATGTGAGTCCAAAATGGATAAATTCACGACTATTGCCTAAATTGAGTTCATCCATTTTTTCTTTAATGAAATACTCTACAGCTTTGACATCATGATTCGTAGTTTGTTCTATCGTTTTTACCCGAAGAGCATCATCCAAACAAAAGGTCCGATAAATATCTCGTAACTTTTCATAATTGCTCTTATCGAAATTTTCCAACTGTTTTAAAGGAATTTCACATAAAGCAATAAAGTATTCGATTTCCACCAATACCCGGTAACGAATAAGTGCATATTCTGAGAAATAATCTGCTAATTCCGCTGCATTTTTACGATAACGACCATCAATGGGTGATATCGCTGTCAAAGCATTCAGTTCCATAAATATATATTCTTTGTTGTTCTGTATTTATAATTACAAATTTAAAAAATAATTCATAAATTACTCCCGATAAATTGATTTTATTCTTTTGAAACGAATTTACAGCATTATTGATTATGAGATTGAATACCGGTTCCCTCGAAAAAGTTTTTGTGCTGTAAACTTTAATGTAAGGTTAAAACGATTTCATTTGACGGTTCTATTTGATTGTTTTTTAGAACAAAAACGGAGAACAGGTACTTATGCTCTTTAAATCGTTTAACCTTCTCTGAAAATGCCCTCTAAAATAATTTTCATAAAAATACGTTATATTTGCATGAATTTGAGATACAATAAAAATAAATAGTATGGAAGCTTTTTTGAGTGTGGTGTTCGTCATTATTATCGGATTTTATTTGGCCGGTATTTTGGGGCGTTGGCTACTCCGTTATTGGATAACGAAAAAGTTAGGGAATATACAAGGATTTGGCAGAACAAATACACAGGGAGGATATGCTCGCTCTGAGCAATATCAAAAAGAAGGAGAAGTGCGTATTGATCGTCGGCAGGCTTCTGCTAAACGGGTAAATAGTCAAGTGGGAGATTATATTGATTTTGAAGAAGTAAAAAACGAATAAGATAGATTCTGATAGAAAATAAAGCAAGAGAAGATTCATATAAAAAGAAGTTGTCCCCATCAAAAGGATGGGGACAACTTCTTTTTATATGATAAAGTTCCTTGGAACTTTATTTATGGAATAATATTCTGATTGAGGTAAAAACAGGTCAGAATATTCATAAAGGATAAAACGACAATTGGAGAAAAATGATTTGAAACAAACAGCTTCCTTATTTTTTGTCAATTTCAGAGAGAAGTACCTCTACCGCTTTTTTTAATTGCGCATCTTCTCCTTTCACAATCTGTTCCGGGGAATTGGCTATCTGAACATCCGGTTCCAATTGTGTATTTTCCAAATAACTGCCGTCTGGTAAACGATATCCTATAATGGGGATACCAAAGACCAGCGAAGGATCTTGTAACTGTTCCCAGGAAACACTGGTCATTGTTCCTGGAACAGGCATCCCTACTACTTTCCCTATTTGTTGATGTTTATATACCCAAGGGGTACCGTGGGCATTCGAATAATTCGCTTCACAGGTAATCATAACCGATGGTTTGTTCCAACGACGACTCGGCATATCACAAGCCTCTTTCCCCCGTATAACTTGTGTCAGATATTTCTTGCCGCTGAACAAGACTTCTATATCTTCATGCAACCGCCCTCCGCCATTGAATCGGGTATCTATCACAATACCTTCTCGGTTATTGTATTTCCCCAAGATATCGGCATAGATGTCTCGAAAACTCGGATCTCCCATCGATTGAATATGTACGTATCCCAAACGGCCTCCGGAGAGACTGTCCACTTCTGCTGTCCGTTGTTTTACCCAACGGTTATATAACAGTCCGTTCATTGTCGAGGAGGAAACAGGCAATACAACCTCTTCCCAGGATTCCCCTGTCTCCGGATTGAAAAAGGAAACCAATGTTTTCTTCCCGGATTTCTTGTTTAACAAAGGGA
>CASFOM010000278.1 GCA_949296295.1 uncultured Alistipes sp.
AATAAAAATATCATATAAAGAGTAGTACGCTCTCTTAAAAGTGTTTTATCGAGGATAATGGGAGTATGGATAAAATATATATTTGAATAAATATATTTAGAAAATCGATATTATTTCGGTACCTTTACACCGAAACTACTAAACCTATAACTTATAATTGATAAAATTAATCAATTTGTTGCCAGCAATACTGGTGATAGTCTTATTGTTTTACCAACAATATGGTTCTTCTGTATGGGCTTCTGTCAAGTCAAAACCTCAAACAGGACAGTTTTATAAAACCAAAATGTATGAAGGGCCAATTAAAGTGGTTGATATGAGAAAAGACCAAGCGCCTGAGAGAATGGTAGCTACTGCTTTTCTTGGAATAGTAAATCAGGATACGGCACAATGTTATTTGTTTCTTGCTGATCATCACGTACGACAACTCGAAGATACAGAACGTCCTTATGAGGTAATCCCTCATTTCACGGATAAAAATCCCGGATTAAATTCTATGTTCAGAGCTTATGATTCTCGTATAAAGAACATATATATATGGACTCCTGACGAAGAGTGGACCTGGAATATGGCATTGATGCTCTCTGCTCAAAATAAAGGGCTCCCTTTCGGAGGAGATGTATCGGTCGTTGACTTCGGAAACCTCGTGGAAGGGAAATGTAGAAAGGTTGAAAGGACGATGGGATTCTGTTCGAGAGGCTTATACCTGGGCAATGGAAAATATTTATGACCAGTGTCATAAAAATATCCTTTTCTCTGTAGGCTTGAGAAATGACTGGTTGAACAGTCCGTGGACATTGTATGATTATGCTGTTGCCTCCAAAGGTTTCTGCTTTTGGCTGGATGATTCGGATCCTCAGGAAAGTGCATTGATTGAGGATATTTGTAGAAAAGGGAATTATCGGCCGGGAGCTATCGTTATGGGATATGCAAAAAGTGGGGATGATTTATTGTATATTACCAATAAATACAATATAGGATATGTAGTCAGTGATTATTATGCCAATGCTTCTTTTTGGTCCAGTTATCCCAATAAATCGTTTAAACAGCGTTCTGGAAAAGCCGTTAAGGCAGAACCAGGGAAAATATATGTGAGTATCGTTTTTAGTGATGGCGACAATGTACAGTTTGACCAAAATGCCTTATATAATATATGGACGGAAGATAAGGAACGTGGAAAATTCCCCGTTGGGACTACTCTTGCTGCCGGACTGCAGGAATTAAATCCGTTCCTTTTGGAGTGGTATTATAGTCATAAAACGTCTCAAGATGAACTTTTGGCAGGACCTTCCGGATATCAGTTTATTTATGGGAGAGACTATAATGAAGAAGGGTATGAGGAATGGCTGGCCCTTAACCATAAATGGCTCGCTTCCGCAGGATTTAAAACAGGGTGTTTATGGCATACTTCATACGGGACAGAACGGTTTTACCGATATGCAGAAACTTCCGGATTGGAGGGAATTTTTAATGGAGATGATGATGTAGAATTGGATTGTCATCAGGGAATAGTTATCATGAATCAGGGAAATCATCTTTTCAAAGAAGGTGATCTTTACAATGCCTTGGCCGATAAAGCAAAGAAATTGGATACTTCCAAAGCTCATTTTATGAATTTATATCCTATTGCAGCGGTTTATGCACAACAAGGGGTGGCTAAATTAAAAAGGGAAGCGGAACGTTTGGAAAAGGATTATCCGGGGCGGTTTGTCTTTTTACTCCCTAAAGATAATGTGGCAACGGCAAAAAAGTATTATAAACGACATCCTGAGTATATCCCCTGGAAAAACAGATAATAAACAAGATAATATTATAAACTACCTAAATCATGAGAAAAATAATTTTAGTTGTGTGGTGTATTTTCTCTTTCCTGGCTATTGCCATAGCACAGGAAAAAGAGATTTATAAGAATGAGAATCTGCCGATACATGATCGGGTGATGGATTTGTTGTCAAAACTTACAATAGAGGAAAAGGTTGATCTTTTGAGGGCTACCTCGCCCGGAGTGGAACGACTCGGAATACCCAAATATTATCATGGAAACGAGGCTTTACATGGAATAGTTCGGCCCGGTAAATTTACGGTGTTCCCTCAGGCAATAGGATTGGCTGCCATGTGGAATCCTGAACTGCATTATAAAATTGCTACTGTCATTTCGGATGAGGCAAGAGGACGATGGAATGAACTGGAACGAGGAGAAAAACAACAGGCTCAATTCAGTGATTTGCTTACGTTCTGGTCCCCTACCGTTAATATGGCTCGGGATCCTCGGTGGGGAAGAACTCCTGAAACTTATGGAGAGGACCCGTTCTTGTCCGGTGTCTTAGGAACTCAGTTTGTTAAAGGTCTTCAGGGAAACCATCCAAAATATCTTAAAGCAGTATCTACTCCAAAACATTTTGCAGGAAACAATGAGGAACATAATCGTTTTGAATGTAAGATGGAGGTGTCGGAACGGGTCCTCCGAGAATATTATTTACCGGCTTTTGAAGCTTGTATCGTAGATGGGAATGCAGAATCAATAATGACTGCCTATAATGCAATCAATGGAGTACCTTGTACCGCCAATAAATGGTTGTTGCAAGATGTTTTAAGAAAGGATTGGAAATTTGACGGATATGTTGTTTCTGATTGCGGTGCTCCCGGATTTTTGTTAAGCAGTCATCATTACGTATCGACGAAAGAAGAGGCTGCGACTAAAGCTATTAAAGCTGGACTTGACCTTGAATGTGGAGACGATATCTTTTGGAAGCCTTTGTTGAATGCGTATAAATCCGGAATGGTATCAGAGGCTGAAATAGATTCGGCGGCTTACCATGTACTAAGGGCTCGTATGAGATTAGGGTTGTTTGACGATCCGGAAAAGAATCCATATAATCACATATCTCCTTCTGTTGTAGGCTCTAAGGAACATCAGGAACTCGCTCTTGAAGCCGCAAGACAATGTATCGTTTTGCTTAAGAATGAGAATAATATGCTCCCTTTGAATATGGATAAGATAAAATCCATTGCTGTGGTGGGAATCAATGCTGCTAACTGTGAATTTGGAGATTATAGCGGTGTCCCCGTCAATGAACCTGTCTCTGTCCTTCAGGGAATACAAAACAGGGTAGGAAAAAATGTTGAGGTGAAATATGCCCCCTGGGTATCTTCTCAAGATGGTTATGAAATTATTGACAAGTCATTTTTCCCTGATGGACTCAATGCGGAATATTTTTATACAGATAATTTGAATGGGAAATCTGCCGTACGCAAGGACAGCTGGATTAATTTTGAACCGGCAAATCAGGCTCCTGATCCTTTCCTGCCT
This sequence comes from uncultured Alistipes sp., assembly GCA_949296295.1. Lineage (GTDB taxonomy): Bacteria > Bacteroidota > Bacteroidia > Bacteroidales > Rikenellaceae > CASDZK01. The sequence goes on from CASFOM010000278.1 coordinate 3,311, forward strand.
CCTTCCCCTTTGTCTATTCGATGGAAAGGGAAACTTCGTCCTACGATTTCTGGAAAATATACAATAGGATTTCGGACTGATGATGGTTGTCGTCTCTATATTGACGGAAAATTGTTGATTGATTCCTGGGGACAACGCTCGGCTGTTACGGATGAAATATCCATTGATCTGGAAGCAGGAAAAGATTATGATATTTGCGCTGAATACTTTGATATGGGAGGAGAGGCTTTGGCTAAATTGATGTGGAAAACCCCTTCCTTAGGGAAAGAGGAGCGACTGGCTATGTATGGAAATGCTGCCGAGGTGGTTCGCTCTTGTGATATGACCGTAGCGGTATTAGGAATAAATAAGAGTATAGAAAGGGAAGGGCAGGATAGAAGTTCTATTTCATTGCCTGCCGATCAGGAAGAATTTATCCAGGCGATATATGAGTTGAATCCTAATACCGTAGTAGTACTTGTTGCAGGAAGCTCTTTGGCTATTAATTGGATGGATGAACATATCCCTGCTATCGTCAATGCCTGGTATCCTGGAGAACAGGGCGGAACTGCTATTGCTGAGGTGCTTTTCGGAGATTATAATCCTGCTGGAAGATTGCCTCTGACATATTATAGAAGTGTCGATGATCTGTTACCGTTTAATGATTATGATATTACAAAAGGAAGAACTTATCAATATTTTCGTGGAGATGTTCTCTATCCTTTTGGCTATGGCTTGAGTTATACTCATTTTGATTATTCGGATTTGAAGATTCGTAAGGAGGGGGATTCCAAGTTGAGATGTTCTTTCGTAGTAAAAAACAGTGGTGATAGAGATGGAGATGAAGTTTCTCAACTTTATGTTCGTTTCCCCAGATCTGATCGAAAAATGCCATTGAAACAGTTGAAAGGATTTAAGAGAATTTCATTGGAAAGCGGTGATAAATCCAAAGTGGTTATTGAGGTTGATATTGATAACCTGCGTATATGGGATGAAGATGCAGGGAAGTTTGTGACTCCTTCCGGGGAATATAAATTCATGATAGGTGCTTCTTCTCAGGATATCAGGTTGGAACAAAATTTTACTTTATAGTAAACGGTATGAAAAAGTTTTTTAATCCATAAATATTGAGAAATTATCTTTAATAGAATGGATGCTAAACCATAGGGGAGACGGACAGAATGATAAACAGTTAAGTTATCATTGAAATTCAGAATGAATGGGTTATAAAAATAAACGCCGTCGCATTCATCCTCAATGATTTTACTCCTTAAGGGGCTGTATCAAAATGAAAAATTGATGCAGCCCTTTATTTATGTATCAGAACAGAGAAGTTTTGGGGTGTAAAATGGGTGAGTCCAAATTCTGAAAATAATGTAGCTTTGACAAAGTGTCATCACTACCTAATGATTCTTTATTTCCCTTTATTTAAAAATTGTATTTGATTATATGGTTGGTTATTCGATAAAATTGTTCATATTTTATTCTATTAACTCTTTTTATTGGACAATTACTGTGAAATAATTATCTTTATAACATAGAAAGCAGAAGAGGGGAAGCTGTGAGATGATAACTTGAATATAGAGGGAAAAAGGAATAGTGATATTAATCCATATCGGAAAAATAGAAAATTAAGGGTAGATTTAATTTATTGATTGTCAATTTTTTTTGATGAGAAATGGAGAGTGTGTCACAATGTTGTCTCTTGTTGGTAAGAGATTATTTATTTTATTTCTCTTAATTATGCCGAAAAATCACAAGCTCTTCCCTATATTTGTCGTAAAATTATAAAATTATGAGTAACCGTTATTGTGTAATTATGGCCGGGGGTGTTGGGAGTCGATTCTGGCCACTTAGCCGGGAAGAGAAACCCAAACAGTTTATTGATATATTCGGAACCGGACGTACCTTTATTCAACAGACTTTTGAGCGTTTCAACGCGTTTATTCCTACGGAAAACTTTATCGTTGTGACAAATAGACAACATCGGGAATTAGTTTTGGAACAATTGCCTCAGATTGCTGAATCTCAGATCTTGTGTGAACCGGTACGAAGAAATACTGCCCCCTGTATCGCTTATGCTGCTTATCGGATAGCTACTATCGATCCGTTTGCAACAATGATTGTTACTCCTTCGGATCATATTGTAACGAATCAACATCAGTTTGAGGAAATAGTCCATAACAGTCTTGAGTTTGCAGAAAAGAATGATGTGTTGATGACTATTGGTATTCATCCCAATAGACCTGAAACAGGATATGGGTATATTCAGGTAGGGGATGAAAAAAGAGAAAAAGGAATCTGTCGGGTAAAAACCTTTACTGAAAAACCAAACATAGATACGGCTCGAGCTTTCTTGGAAAGTGGAGAATTTTTCTGGAACTCCGGAATTTTTATCTGGAGCGTTAAAAGCATTATTAAATCCATGTCAGCTTTTATTCCTGATGTGGCAACTGCTTTTGCTCGGGGAACTGACGTTTATAATACTCCTGCAGAGCAATCATTTATTGATTCTATTTATTCAGAATGTGATAATATATCCATTGACTATGGTGTAATGGAACATGCCCGAAACGTATATGTTTGTTGCGGTGACTTTGGATGGTCGGATGTAGGCACCTGGGGGTCTTTATATATACATGCAGAGAAAGATGATAAGGGGAATGCTTGTATAACGAGAAATATTATTCCTGTTCATACCACAAATTCAATTATTAAAATCCCGGAAGGGAAAAAAGCAATTATTGAGGGGTTGGAGGGGTATATTGTCGCAGATAGTGGAGATGCCCTGTTAATTTGTAGAAAAGATCAGGAACAGGATATTAGAAATTATGTGGAAAAGTTGAAGTAGAGTTATAGAGACCATTAAATTTAGCCTGAATAAATGTAAATGTCTTATTTACTGTTTATTCAGGCTAAATTTTTGCTTTAAATGAAAACATGTATATTTGTGCGTTAAATGAACTGAACTATGAAAATAAAAAATGTATTCTTTTTTTTAACGGGATTGGTTTCATTGGTCTCCTGCTTGAATCCGGATAAAACAAAAGATTTAAGTTTGGAAATAAATACATCCCTCCCTTTGGGAAATTATTATTTGAATGATCGGGAATTGTTCGAACAAACCGCACTGAAAAATACAGTAGTAGAAGACGAACAAGGACAATTGTCTATACAGGAGTCTACGGAATCGATATTGATGGATCAGACAAAGATGAATAAATTGTTTGTTTTGGAGAATCAATCTATTGATCATCAATTGTCAGGATTATCTATGAACCAGGATATTTCTAATATGGAGATGCCATTTGATCTGTCTGTGGCCGAAGGAGAACGAATAGACCGTTTATTGTTGCGCGGGGGAACAATCTCTATGCAGGAAGAACCGGCTTTGTCCGGTTTGCGTTGTACGGTACAGGGAATGACTTTGCCTGACGGAAAACCATTGACTTTGGAACCTGGACGAGTGGTGCCTTTGGAGGGAGTCGTTCTGGAACCGATACACAATCAAGATGTAGCTAATGGATTGGTTTTTGTCTACTCGGGATATTATTCCGGTTCGGATAATGAGGTTAATATCCATATTGAGATGGAGAATATGTCGTTTGAGGAATTGACCGGATATGTCGGAAGAAAAGAACTGGAGGAAACACGTGTCTATTTGAATGCCAATGATGAAGCAGTAGAATTTTTTGAACAAATAGATGAAATTTATTTGGCTAATCCTTACATTGAATTCCGTGTCAAGAACGATTTGGAGCTTCCTGTGGCTGTTATTTTAAACTCTTTTCAGATAAATGGACAGGAAATTACTTTGATTGACGGATTTGAAAAAAACCGGTTCTTGATTGGAACGGGAGAAACGACTATTCGTATAGACAACAGTAATACTCAAAGCGGAACCGGGATTAGTGATGCAATAAATAGAGATTTTTCTTATATTGAATGCATCATGCAAACAGTCGTTAATCCTACTAAAGAAGATCTTTTGGAACAAGAGTATGTGCCGGAAGACATGAATGCCTTTCGGTATGACTCTGAGTTGATAGCCCAGACCTTATTTACTCTGCCTTTGGATGGTTGTTTAAAGGGATTTTCTTTGGAAAGTGATTTCGACTTCAATTTGGATATGAAGGATTATGTGTTGGAGCAGATACAATTGGCTATAACGGGTGAGAATGGATTTCCTCTTGACTTTAGTTTGCAGTTAATAAGTGTTGATAGAAGTACGCATGAAGAGGTAGTATTGAATGAAATGCCTGTAGAAATAGAACCTGCTGAAGGTGGAAAGCCTGGGGGGGAAGGATTCATTCCTTTCCGTATGGATGCTTCCAATTTTCGGTTGATTACTTTAGATAAAAAGCAGAGTGATGCTTTTGTTAATGCAGAAAAAATTTATTTCCGATTGAAAGCATCTACTCGTAATGCGGCAGAAAAGGAAAATGTTAAAATTTATGCAGGATCATATCTGAACCTAAAATTGACAATCGGAGTTAACGGGGAAATTGAATTGTAATTTACGAAGAGATGAAAAAAATATATATTTGCTTTATTATGATGTTGCTTGCTTGTAATATAGCAACTGCCCAGGATTATATGATGACCGCCATGGGGGAAACGCCTCAGCGTAATCAAATAAATCCTGCATATATGCCAAGAGCTTCTTTCTTAACAGTTCCTTTTGTGGGAGCTTTGTCTATCAGTGCGGAAAATCCATTCAATTATAATGCGTTGTTTGATAAAGGGAATATTAATTCTTCTTATTTAATGCGTCGAACACGAAATAATAACCCGATGTTGGTAAAGGCAGGTGTGGATTTATTTTCATTCGGGATTCGTTTTCGTGAAAATCAGATGATTACTGCCTCAAACCAATTACGCGTTTCAGCTGGATTTAACTATCCTCATGATGTGTTTGCATTTGTATTTGATAATCCTTTACTTTCCAACCGTTCCTTTGATATCTCGATGAATGGGCGTATGATGGCTTGGGATGAAACGGCCGTAGGATATTCCATTCAAATTGACAATCACTGGAGCGTGGGGGCAAAGATGAAGTTTTTATTGGGTGCGGCTGCTTTGAATACAGGCAATTCCCGAATTATGATTGACAAACAGCTTGACGCTTATACCGTACGTGGGGATGTCGATATTATGTTGGGAAATTATGATGCTCGTAATAATCAGTTCGGAACAAGTACAATAATGAACAATCCCGGAGTAGCCTTTGATATCGGAGCCATGTATAATTCCAAACGAGGATGGAGAGTCGGAGTTTCTTTGACTGATATGGGGTTTATTAACTGGAATGCAGGAAACTCATCTCGTATTGTCTCGAGATCTCCGGATAAGGTGTACCATTTTGAGGGACTCGGCGATTTAAGCGATGTCTTTGAATCGGGTAATGTGGCGGATTTATTGGATTCTGTCTATCATGATATTATGGATGTGATGGAGATAGATACATTATCTGGAGTACGGGGTAAAACTACTTTGCCTATAACTATGAATATCAGTGGTGAATATGATGTGCGTGGAGATAATATGCATATGGTATCTATGAATATGTTAGGTATGTTTTCTCAACGAAAACGGTTTAATTATGCATTTACTGCCGGCTATCGCTATACTACCCGAAACGGGAAGTTCTCCGTTATAGGAACCTTAACCCATAAAAATACGGACCCTATGACATTAGGAGCCGGGATTATGACCAATACTCAGGGCTTTCAGTTCTATATCCTGGCAGATGGTAGTTTGACCGGGTTAGCTTCTGTAGGAAATTTGCGTAGTGTGGGTTTTCGCTGGGGATTTAATTGTTATTTGGGAAAATATCGGTCTGGAAAAATAAATCAGAGTGTATTATGGTAAATAAAGTAATTCTTATTGGACGTGTCGGGACAGATCCTGAAG
>CASFOM010000279.1 GCA_949296295.1 uncultured Alistipes sp.
CTGCAACTTCAAAAATTGCAGCCGAATATCATTCTGCATTATGCAAAGAAGCCGACCTCAAAAATTCTCTTTTGGGTCGGCCTCATTACTTTTTAGAGATATTTATCATACGAATTTTTCTCGCTTCTGTAAATTGAATAATCCCAACATGACCCATATGATACATCCTATACCTAAAAAGAGTCGATTATTTGTTACTATATTACTCCAAATAGCAGGATGTAAGTTTTCAGGCAATTCAAAGGGGTTCAAAAATACATTCCACATGGATTGCCGAAATAATGACTGAGATAATATATTGAAAACAATACCAGTAATAATAATTAAAACGGCTGTGGCATTACCATTTCGGGTTATTGTGGAATATAAAAAGGCTAAATTTCCGATAAACAATACAGGTAACATTAGTTGCATGGCCATTTCAAAAGGATTTACGGGATAAAGCAAATAACGAGCGACACAGGCATAAATTACCAACATGATATAAATTTCTATATAAATCAATATCAAACGTACCAACCATACTTTGTACATATAGTTAGGTATTCCAAACAAAACTTCTAATATTCTATTGTCTGCATCGTTTTGTATCCCGAACACAGCAGGATAAAAAACCAGTAAAAGGGCCGGGAATGATAAATGATTATAAACCATCTCTTCGCTTGGCAATAACCCTTCATATGCGCTTTGAAACATGAAATAGCAAAAGAAGAGGAATGCAACGATGAAAAACCAGATGAATTTTCCACCGAAAATAATCTTCATGTTGTAGGAGGCCATTTTAACCACCATTTTTATAGCTTGTGTAAAGGTCATGACTCGTGTTTCATTTAAAGATTCTTCAATAAACATAGATATGCATCTTCCAATGAAGGTTCTACCAGTTCAGCTCCTTCATAAGGTTTTTCTACGGAAATATAACGTACCCGTATCATTTTACCGTCTTGCATATGATTGGCAATTAGTTTAGGATCAAGTACATCAAAGGATTCAGGAGAAATATTGAATTGCCATACTTTATTTTCCGCCAGGTGAACCATACTTGAAGGTTCTCCAAAGTATTTCAATTGTCCTTTATCAATGACAACTACCTGATTACAAGAACTTGAAATATCTTCTATAATATGAGTAGAGAAGATAACGATACGTTCGCGACTTAATTCTACCAATAGGTTTCTGAATCGGATACGTTCTCGAGGATCCAACCCTGCCGTTGGTTCATCGACAACAAGAATGCGAGGTAAATGCAGTAAAATAAGTGCAATCCCGATACGTTGTTTCATCCCTCCCGAGAAAGAACCTATTTGGGCATCTTTTCGTTCGTACATATGTACTGCTTTTAATACATATTCCAAACGTTCCTTGCGAATTTTAGGATTTGTAATTCCTTTTAATATGGCTTGATAGTCAAGAAAATCCCAAGAAGTCATGGATTCGTATGTTCCGAACTCTTGAGGCAAGAACCCAATGAGACTCTGTAATTCTTCTCTGTATTTCAAGGTATCCATACCATTAATCCAAATCGTCCCGTAGCTTTGTTCAAAAATCCCGGTTATAATACGCATGAATGTAGATTTCCCGGCACCATTGGGCCCCAGTAAACCAAACATTCCCGTTTTTATATCGAACGATATCCCTTTTAAAGCCATGAAAGGTGTATGTCGTTTCCCAATAATGGGAATACTCAATACTATTTTGTAAAGGCTGCGACGTAACTCTGCATGTTTTCCTGTTAATCGTTCAATATTGACATTGTTTGTGTATAGATAATCAGAAATACGGTGGACAATAACACCCAAAATCCATATAAATACATATAGTAAAGTAACACCTATATTATCGGTTTTTACATAGAATGCAAAAAACATCAATAAGGGGATGCCGAACGACATGATTTGATTCATAATCCGGAATATTTTGGCGTATTTCCCTTTTGTTCTGTACTCCAAGAACTCTCGAAATTTATTCCAGACGAATAATGTTCCGACACAAGTACTGATAAGGAAAACCAATATCCAAAAAGGATTAATGAAGTATCCTAAAGCAAGATATCCAAAGAATATAAACAGAACAATTTGCCATAACATACCGATAAAATCGCTCCATTTTCGATATTTTTTTGCAATACCTAACCGTTTTCTGAGATTGATTCCACTGTTCCATTGGCGAATAAACCGATTGGGACGATCATAAATCTTAACCAAATTTCGTACTTGGATAAAAATAGGCTCATGCTCTTCAATAATACGTTTATTGGCCAGTCGAACGGTATTTTGAGTAAAGAATGTGATTCCTGGAATTAAAACAATCACTAACATCAGGTAAAGTAGTTGAAGAAATATTCCATCTACTCGTAACCAGATATATATTACACCAAGTACGAATAATATCCCATGAAAAATATACATAGGGATACTTAGAGAACGGTACCACGCCAATATATTTTCCATGGACAGATAGACTGTTGGAACTAAAATGAGTGTTAGCATGGCAGAAAAGGATAATCCTCCAATTACGGTAATAGCAAAGGGGGCTCCGATAGCTCCTGCGTAGTCCTGATCACCCATAGCCATGGGTAATAATGCGATAATAGTAGTAATGGTGGTAATCATGATGGGACGTAATCGGGACAATCCGCTGGAAAGCAGTGCTCGTTGTCGATTATATCCTTTCTTTCTTAATATATTCGCATAGTCGATTAATATAATTCCATTATTTACGACCACTCCTAACAATATCAGGAATCCTGTAAGGGTATTGGCATTCATCAGACTGTTCCCCGAAAGGATAAGTCCTAATAAAGAACCGATAGCAGCCAAAGGAATGGCAAATAAAAGGACAAATGGGGTAACTACCGACTCAAAGACGGCAGCAAGAATCATAAAAATAAGAATAAGAGAGGCTAAAATCAGAAATTTAAAATCGGATAAGGTATCATCTTCTCGATCTACCTCTAATGCAATACCACTGGGTAAATTGTAATCAGCAATTAATTGATCGATTTCTCCCTGATAACTTTCCAATACATCCTTAGGTAAGTCAGCACTTTGAGCTATATTATAGTTTACAGTTATTTCACGTTCCCGATTAACACGTCGTATTTCCGAGGTCCCTCGAGAATATTTAACACTGGCTAACTGATCCAATTGATGTAAATTCCCTGAAGCATCAGGAATCATGGTTTTTCGTAGTTCATCTACTGTTTTTGTCCGTCCTAATTTTTCTTCCTCTTCTTCACTGATATCATCTTTTATCATGATTTCATATTCATCAGTTCCTACTTTAAGATTAGCACCCGCGCTTGTGGACCGTTCTAATGAGTTAAGACCAGAAGAAATGTTTTGTCGACTTATTTCATAAGAATTTAATAAAATGGGATCAAATCCAAGCTGTATTTCCCGGCGTCTACCTGGATAATTTACTCCTACATTCCCAATGAAATCCATTTGTTCCAAGAAGTTACGAAGGTCATCGGCAACAATGGTCATGGTTTCAAAGTCGCTGCCTTTAATGATGATGCGTTCCCCTGGGTCCCCTACGCCTAACATATTCATAAAGGAATTCATGGCAGACATGGCTCTATTCCCGGATCTTGCGGAAGCACTCAACCCAGAAGTTACCTGGATATCAGCACTCCATTCCCCTTTCAGCCGTCTGCTGACATCTGCAGTAATATCCCCGATTTGACGACCTCCCTTTTTTTCATAGTCTTCTTTTAAGACAATGGCTATGGAAGCAGCATCTTCCTGAATACGACAAATAACATCTTCTTTTTCTGGAAGACTGTCAAGTCGGGCTTCTAAAGATTCGATAAACTGATCCGTATTTTCTAAGGTACTGCCTAATGGCATGGTAACCGTTATATTAATTTGATCGCTGTTTACTTGTTTCCTGTTTTGTGTCTTTGAATTTAAAGCAATCATTAAGGTTGCAAACAATACAACCATAGACCCTACGATTGTATATGCCGGTTTTCTTAAACTGGTTTTAAGCAGTAGTAAATAAATCTGTATGGGCCGTTGGTTAATAGATAGTTTTTCATAAAATACACTTTTCCCTTTTCCTCGTTTTAACATGAGGTAAGTGGCCATAGGAATAAACAGTAACGCTACCAGTAAAGAGAATCCCAAGGTAGAAATAATGGCTACCCCGA
>CASFOM010000280.1 GCA_949296295.1 uncultured Alistipes sp.
CGTGGTCAGCGAGAGTTGATTATAGGTGATCGTCAGACGGGGAAAACGGCGATAGCGATAGATACTATTCTGAACCAACGACGTAATTTTGAATCGGGAGATCCTATTTATTGTATTTATGTAGCGATAGGTCAGAAAGCCTCAACGGTAGCTTCTTTGGTTGCAACCTTACGGGAACATGGCGCAATGGATTATACGATTGTTGTAGTTGCTACGGCAGCAGATTCCGCGGCGATGCAGTATTTTGCACCGTTTTCGGGAGCGGCTATCGGGGAATATTTCAGGGATACGGGTCGTCATGCATTGGTTGTTTATGATGATTTGTCCAAGCAAGCCGTAGCTTATCGAGAAGTATCGTTGATATTACGTCGTCCGTCAGGCCGGGAGGCTTATCCCGGAGATATTTTTTATCTTCATTCCCGCTTATTGGAACGAGCAGCCAAGATTATTTCCCAGCAGGAAGTAGCGGAACAGATGAATGATTTGCCGGAGTCATTGCGAGGGAAAGTCCGCGGGGGTGGTTCCTTAACGGCTCTTCCTATTATAGAGACACAGGCAGGAGACGTATCCGCCTATATCCCTACCAATGTCATATCCATTACGGATGGACAGATTTTCCTAGACACCAACCTGTTCAATCAAGGGAATCGTCCAGCTATCAATGTAGGTATTTCGGTATCGCGTGTAGGAGGTAATGCCCAAATCAAGGCGATGAAGAAAGTGGCAGGGACGTTGAAGATAGAACAGGCCCAATATCGGGAATTGGAAGCCTTTTCCAAATTTAGTGGCGATATGGATGCGGTAACTGTTCAGGTGTTGGATAAAGGACGTAAAAATACTCGATTGTTGGTACAGCCACAATATTCACCGATGCCGGTAGAGGAGCAGATAGCGGTATTATATTGCGGGACGCATGGATTGATGCGAGATTTGCCGTTGGAAAAGGTGCCGGAATTTGAGCGAATGTTGATCCGTTTATTGGAAACCACAGATGTTCTTCCGACGTTGCGTCGAGGAGTTATAGATGAATCAGTAAGTGGGAAAATAGAAGAAGCGGCATCAAGGGCTGTTTCTTCCCTGAAAGCATAAATTCAATAAAGTTATGGCTTTTCTGAAAGAGATAAAATCGCGAATAGCATCAGTTAACAGTACCTTGAAGATTACGTCTGCGATGAAGATGGTAGCCTCGGCGAAGTTGCACCGGGTTCAGTCGAAGTCGGAATCGTTGGGGGAATATGAGCGACGTCTTTCCCGGATTTCGGGAGCTCTTTCCCAGAGTACGGGAGAGGGAGCGTCCCCTTCTCCTCTGTCGATAAGTCATCGAGGTACTCATCAGGCAATTGTGGTTGCCTTTTCATCCGATGGTTCTCTCTGTGGAGGATTTAATACTAATGTTATTCGAGCGATGAGTGAACAGGTTAATCGGCTACGAGAAGAGGGATTTGAAACGGTAACGGTTTATCCGATAGGAGATAAAATAGCACAGGCGGCTCATAAGATAGAATATGAGGTGTGTGATGATTTTCAAACTTTATCAGGGAGTTTGGATTATGCTCAGGTATCAGCCTTGTCGAAACGTCTGATGGAGATGTATGTTTCGGGAAAGGTAGACCGGGTTTGCCTTGTGTATAATCATTTCCATTCAATGAGTTGCCAAACACCTGTTTGTGAAGTTTATTTACCTACCTCTTTTTCACTAAATCCGGAGGAGGCTTCCACAGATTATTTTACGGATTATCTTTATGAGCCGGCACCGGAACGTTTATTGAAGGAGTTATTACCTTATTCATTGCGTATAAAACTGTACCGTGTTTTGTTGGATAGTTCAACTGCGGAACATGCGGCTCGGATGATTGCGATGCAAACGGCTACGGATAATGGTCAGGCATTACTGGATGAGTTATCCTTGCTTTATAACAAACGTCGTCAGCAGGCTATTACGGATGAGTTGGCAGATATAACGAGTTTGGATTAGTAAAAGGAACTGTTAGGTAGGTATTGCATATAGACACAATTAAGAAGAATAGAATACAGAGAGTTTCCCTTGTGAACCGTTGCATCATTATCAGGGTTCGGGTTAAGTTATTGAAGTAACTGAAATTTTGCCGTTCTCATTTCTCCGGTTTTGTATTTACTGTTTTTATATATCTTAAAGGGAACCTAAAAGTTAGAAGACCAAAGGTTCTCTTTTCAGTTTTATTTATCAATAGTCTTATAGAATTAAATCAAAACAAAAAATGAAAAGGCCGGATCAAGAAATTTCTTGATCCGGCCTTTTCAAATCCGTATCATAAATTTATTGAGCGTTTTTCGGAGTGTAGGTTCTGGTATATCCTACATTGGCACCATCATTCATAGAGAATGCTTTTAGTTGCAAGTTACTTTTATCGTTTTCGAAAGAGGAGACTAAAGATATGTCTCCATTATATAGGTCTGTTCCTATTTGAGTGCGATAGTCATCGTCAGCATCTACTGATAAAGGAGTTGTCTGAGTAGGATTGGCAGTATTCACGATATAGTCACTTATAGACTGCATATTCATTTTTGTCATAATAAGCGAGCGGGTAAGCAAAAACAGGTTGGTATAAGCTAAAGGATTGGTGTAATTTTTTGTTTCGTATTCCATGATTTCGCTTAATTTCCCATTAGA
>CASFOM010000281.1 GCA_949296295.1 uncultured Alistipes sp.
AAGGCTGAAGGAATAATCAAGCGTGTCGGTCCGGATAAAGGAGAACATTGGCAAGTAGTAGAAAAAACGAATTGATTTTTCTGAAGGAACTCTGTTTTCAACCATCCCCGGTCCTATCGTTTCCCCTCGAACATTTCATTACGATCTTCCTTTTCCGAGGAAAGTTTGCCCTTAAAATTATTAAATGTATAACTGAGTGTCAGAGATATGTTGGGATATTTGGGTTTAATCTTGTTGTAAACCCATAAATCAGTCGCCCGAATATTGTTTTGGTAACAGGCAGACCGGAAAATATCTTTAAAGGCAAGCACAGCGGTCAGTTTTCGATTGAACAGTTGCTGACGTACGGCGATATTGGCATACCAGTAAGACTCGCTTCTCCCCTGCGTAGTCACAGAAGGGCCTACGAAACAACCGTCAAATTGCAGCCGGGTATATTTTCCCAAAACGAACAAATTGTTCCACATGATATCATAGTTGGTACTTGATTCGCTTTTCCCTCCTGCCTTCAATTCATTCTTTACCAGGTAGTGATAAATATTCATGTTCAGATTGGTATCCCACCAACGGACAGGATGCCAGGCACTATTCAACTCCAGCCCGGAAGAGTAATCACGTCCCACATTAGCCATTGAATCCAGAGTCATTCCACGTTCATAGGGAAGCCGGAGACGCTCGATTTTATCCTTTCGATAGCGATGGAACAACGTAGCAGAGATGTTTCCTGCACCAAAATCCTTTTGATAACTCAATTCAAAGGAGTGGATGTATTCCGGACGAATATCGGGATTGCCTATAACAGCGGAAAAGAAATCGTTGTATGTGATATACGGTTCCATAAACCACAGTTGGGGACGGGTAGTCCGATAGGAATAAGCTACCTGAAGTCGTTGCTCATGCGCCAAGTTATAGCCGGCATGGAGCGAGGGGAACACTTCAAATCGTGCATCAGACCGGCTGGCATTGGGAATAGAAGAGTTCAATCTCGTGTGGGTATGTTCTCCCCGCAAACCCGCCTGTACTTCCACCTTTTCCCAGGTTCCCGAGACAATAGCGTAAACGGAATGTATCTCTTCTTTAAAAAGGAAGGTATTATAGGCCTCCGGTTGTTTATCAAAACGTCCTGCCTCCCGATTCCACCATTCCAACTCATAATCACCATCCTCCAAATAGGAATAGTATTGGTATCCCGCCTCAAGTTTCCCTCTTTCGAGGAAAGGCAGTACATAATCCATGTTTCCGCGTATCGTCTTTCGGAACTCATTTTCGTAATAACAAGAGCCATCCTCACGATTCCCCTGTTCATCGAGCAGTTCATTGTAGGAATATTCCTTGGAATCTCCTCCGTATTTGTAATAAAATGATGCGGAGAGTTGATGTCCTTCGTCGTTGAACTTATGTTCAAAAGAGAGTGTTCCCTGTCCGAAATTTTCCGAATTCTTGAAATCGTTTTTGTTCTGATAGGTAACCGGTACAGGATTCTCTCCGTCACTCATATCTGTTTCCCGATACAACATATTGCCTTTATGCCAGCGACCTCCATGTCCTCCCTCTCCTTCTATCGAGAAAATGGTTTTGGGCAACTCTAAACTCCATCCTCCTTTTAACGAATAGTTAAACTTGTTTCCTTCATGAGGACCGGCAGCATCCAACGCGATGGTTTGTCCGTCATAGGAGGTTATTGACTGCTGTTCATACCGGCTCTTGGTAAGCTTATCCGACCATTGCCCTCCCAGGAAAAAGCGGGATTTCTTATTCTGTTGATTCAGCAAAAAATCCCCTCTTCGTGTCATCCAGGTACTTCCGGACACATTAACCATCCCGCTCAACCCATTCGTAAAATGTTTCTTGGTACAGATATTTATAATTCCCACTTCTCCTTCGGTATCATGCTTGGCAGAAGGCGTGGTAATAATCTCGATATTCTCAATTTGTCCTGCCGGGACCTGTTCCAAAGCCTGTGTTCCGGAAAATACGCTGGGTTTTCCGTCGATATACACCAAAAATCCTGTACTTCCCCGAAAAGAGATGTCTCCTTCCGCATCTACCTTGACAGATGGGGTATTCTCCAAAATATCCGCAGCAGACCCCCCGCTTCCCAATAAATTGGAGGAAGCATCCACCACTTTCTTATCCAATTTGTAAACCAATTGCTGTTTCCGGGCAACCACTACTACTTCCGACAATCCTATTTCCAACGGCTGAAGTCTTATTTCCCCGAAATCTATTCGTGACTGTTCGGTCAGCTTCATCGGTTGGCTGTAAAAGATGTCGTACCCCATCAACTGAATCATCATGGTATATGTACCGTTCACAACCTGCTCAAAAACAAACTCTCCTTTCTCGTTGGGAATTGTCCGAAAAGGAGGTTGCTCTTTCCCCTCTTCATATAAGAAAATATCTGCAAAATCAATGATTTGTCCGCTTTCTGCATCTTTCAAACAGCCTTTAATCTGATAATTCACCTGTTGGGCGGCAAGTGTCATACTGTACAAACAAAAAACAAATATCAAGACTTTTGTTTTCATACCATGTCTCATATTTTGAATATTCCAATACCTGTATAAAAAAACAAGGATAAAAGTGCTTAACCGAATAATACGATGGATCAATTGGACGGTAAGTTATAAAAAAATATTGAAAGTAAAAGAATCTTTTATCTCTGAAGGACACACAATAAGGTTAAAAGCGGAAATAAATAAAAATCTATTCAAATACTCCCCAAAAAAGTAATTATTTAAAAGAGGCCGACCCAAAAGAGAATTTTTGAGGTCGGCTTCTTTGCATAATGCAGAATGATATTCGGCTGCAATTTTTGAAGTTGC